>DASTNK010000034.1:0-37801 GCA_035720945.1 Burkholderiaceae bacterium | reverse complement strand
CACCAGGCGCGCCTGTGTCGCCGCTATGGCGCGGCGGTGGTGGTCATGGCGTTCGACGAAAAAGGCCAGGCCGACTCGCTGCAGCGGCGCATAGACATTTGTTCCAAGGCCTACCATCTGCTGGTCGATGAGGTCGGGTTCCCGCCCGAAGACATCATCTTCGATCCCAACGTCTTCGCCATCGCCACCGGTATAGACGAACACAATCATTACGCTGTGGACTTCATCGAAGCCACGGGCTGGATCACGAAGAACCTGCCGCACGCGCGGGTGTCGGGCGGCGTGTCGAACGTCAGCTTCTCGTTCCGTGGCAACGAGGCCATGCGCGAGGCCATCCATACGGTGTTCCTCTACCATGCCATCAAGAATGGCATGACCATGGGCATCGTCAACGCCGGCCAGCTCGGGGTCTATGAGGACATCGACAAGACCTTGCGCGACATGGTCGAAGACGTGGTGCTGGACCGTGTCGAACCGGTGGGCCGGACCGATCCCGCCGATGAGCGCACGTCCACCGAGCGCCTGGTGGAGTTGGCCGAGACCATCAAGGGTGGTGGCGCCCGCAAAGAGGAAGACCTGGCCTGGCGCGCCGGCCCGGTCCAGGAACGCCTGACGCACGCGCTGGTGCATGGCATCACGTCATTCATCGTCGAAGATACGGAAGAAGTCCGGCAGGCTATCGCCGCGCGGGGCGGGCGGCCCATCGAGGTCATCGAAGGCCCGCTCATGGATGGCATGAACGTGGTGGGCGACCTGTTCGGCGCGGGCAAGATGTTCCTGCCCCAGGTAGTCAAGTCGGCGCGCGTCATGAAGCAGGCGGTGGCGCATCTCATTCCGTTCATCGAGGAAGAAAAACGCCAGATCGCCGAGGCTGGTGGCGACGTGCGCTCCAAGGGCAAGATCGTGATCGCCACGGTCAAGGGTGACGTGCACGATATCGGCAAGAACATCGTCACGGTGGTCCTGCAGTGCAATAACTTCGAAGTCATCAACATGGGCGTGATGGTGCCCTGTGCGGAGATCCTCGCCAAGGCCAAGGCAGAGAACTGCGATATCGTCGGCCTGTCGGGTCTGATCACGCCCAGCCTCGAGGAAATGGCTTATGTCGCGTCTGAAATGCAGCGGGACGACTATTTCCTCAGCCGCAAGCTGCCGTTGCTGGTGGGGGGGGCGACCACCAGCCGTGTGCACACGGCGGTAAAGATCGCGCCCAACTACGAAGGGCCGGTCATCTACGTGCCGGACGCCAGTCGCTCGGTGGGCGTGGCGACCAGTCTCATGTCCGACCAGGCCGGCACCTATTTGGCGGAGGTCGCCGAAGAGTACGAACTGGTGCGGAAACGCCATGCCAGCCGCAAGACCACACCGCTTATCAGCCTCGAGAAGGCACGTGCGGCCCGGCCGGTCATAGACTGGTCGGCCTACACCCCGCCGCGCCCCAAATTCCTGGGCCGGCGCACGTTCAAGCATTACGACCTGACCGAGGTGGAGAAATTCCTTGATTGGACGCCGTTCTTCCAGACCTGGAGCCTCTTTGGCCAGTACCCGGCCATCCTTGATGACAAGGTGGTGGGTGAGCAGGCGCGCAAGATCTTCGCCGAGGGGCGCGACATGCTGCGCAAGGTCATCGATGGGCGCTGGCTTACGGCCAACGGCGTGGTGGGGTTTTACCCCGCGAACTCGGTCAATGACGAAGACATCGAGGTCTATCGCGATGAATCGCGCTCCGAGGTCTTGCTCACCTGGCGCAACCTGCGCCAACAAACGGAAAAGCGCGAAGGGGTCGACAACAAATGCCTGGCCGATTACATCGCGCCGAAGGCAACGGGTGTGGCCGACTACATCGGCCTGTTCGCCGTCACGGGCGGCATCGGCATAGAAAAGCACGATGAACGCTTCCTGGCTGACAACGATGATTATTCCAGCATCATGCTCAAGGCCGTGGCCGACCGGTTGGCCGAAGGGTTCGCCGAATGCCTGCACGCGCGGGTGCGGCGCGATCTCTGGGGATATGTGCCAGATGAGAATCTCGGCAACGATGACATCATCGCCGAGAAATACCAGGGCATCCGGCCGGCACCCGGTTATCCGGCCTGCCCGGAGCATGTCGTGAAGAAGGATATGTTCAGGGTGCTGGAGTGCGACGATATCGACATGATGCTCACCGACAGCTATGCCATGTACCCGGCCTCCAGTGTGTCGGGGTTCTATCTCAGCCATCCCATGTCGCAGTACTTCAACCTGGGCAACATTGGCGACGATCAGGTGCGTGACTACATGCGCCGCAGCGGCCGCACCGAGGATGATGTCCGCCGCACTCTGGCCAGCGCGTTGCGATGATCCGGACGGAGCAAGGCGAGCAGAGCCCGATGCCACCCTTGCGTGTGCCGGAAGCGCAGGCGGGGCAGGCGCGCCGCCGCGCCCTGGGCGATTTTCTACGCAGTGCCCGGGCGCGCGTCACCCCCGAGATGGCCGGGTTGCCCGCGGGTGTGCGGCGACGCACACCCGGCCTGCGGCGTGAGGAGGTGGCGCAACTCTGCGACATCAGCGTCACCTGGTACACATGGATAGAACAAGGGCGTGGTGTGACTGTGTCGCCGGGTGTCTGGACACGCCTGGCCGCAGTGCTGCGCCTGGCCAGGGCCGAGCGGCACTATCTGTTTGATCTGGCGGAATGCGCCGACCCCGAGCACGGTGGCATGAACCCCGAGCCGCTGCCCGGGGATCTGGCGGGCTGCGTCCACAGCATTGCCGCCCCGGCGTACATCCTGGATCGTTGTTGGAATGTGCTGGCGCGCAATGACGCACTGCTGGCGCTGTTCGACGGGTGGCCGGACCGCAGCGATCGCCCCAATCTGTTGCGCTACATCTTTCTCGACCCCGCCGCACGCTCGTTGATCGTCGATTGGGACCAGCGGGCGCGGCGGGTGGTGGCCGAGTTCCGCGCGGATGCGGGCCCGCATGCCGACGATCCCGGCGTGCGCGAGGTGCTCGATGAACTG
Source organism: Burkholderiaceae bacterium (assembly GCA_035720945.1). Classification (GTDB taxonomy): domain Bacteria; phylum Pseudomonadota; class Gammaproteobacteria; order Burkholderiales; family Burkholderiaceae_B; genus SCQX01. The sequence goes on along the minus strand of DASTNK010000034.1, from coordinate 34,799 downwards.
CAGGCGGGCAGTCGGGAGTTCGCGCACTGGTGGACACGGCAGACCGTGGTCGAGCGCGAAGGCGGGCTGCGCGAGTTCAACAACCCCGCCCGGGGGCTGCTGGCCTTTCGGCAGATCACCTTCCGCATGGCGATTCGCCCAGACTGCAAGCTTGTGATGCTCATGCCCGAGGCGTGAAGCGTGTCGGGTTGTCGTGGGTCTGCCGTGCCGGCACCGTCACGGCCCGCCCGCGTCGGTGCCAAGCGAGGGCGTCGCGTGTCAGGTTGTGGGCGACGCCCTGGCCACTTTCCTGTTTTTGTGTATGTGGTCGCCGGCGCCGGGCTCGAGACGCCGGAACGACAAGTACGATGCCGCTGTGACCGCCCCGATGAACAGGAACCCCGCGATGATGTCGGGCAGCGCCAGATGGGTGTCGCCTCGCCAGCGCATGCTGAGATTGAGCACCGCCGCCGCGCACCCCACGCCCAAACTGATGCCCAGTTGCTGCGCCATCGCGGCGAAACTGCTGGCGCGGCTCATTTCCTGGGAACCCAGGTCGGCGTAGGTGAGGGTGTTGACCGCGGTGAACTGCAGCGAGCGAAAGAATCCGCCGCTCACCAGGATGACCACCATGATCCACACCGGCGTATCGGACCGGAACAGACCGCATAGGGAGATGAACACCGCGGCGATCAGGGCATTGATCGTGAGGATCCGGCGGAAGCCAAAGAACTGAATGATCGGTGTGGCGACCAGTTTCATGAGAATCGCCCCCGCCGCGCCCGTGAACGTGATCATGCCGGCTGAAAACGGCGACAGACCGAACCCCACCTGCAGCAGGATGGCGAGCAGGAACGGACTGGCGCCCACCGCGAAGCGGCACAGGTTGCCACCCAGGGTGGCAACCGCGAAGGTGCGGACGCGCAGCAGGGACAGGTCGATGATGGGGTGTGCCGTGTGCCGGGCATGCCAGCAGTACAACGCGCCACAGGCCAGACCGGTGCCGATCAGCACCAGGCTCTGCAACGCCCCGCCCGCTTGATGGCCCAGCGATTCAAACCCTGAAACCAGCGTCGCCAGGCTGATGCCGCTGAGAATGAAACCGACCCAGTCCAACCGCGGGGCTCCGGCGGGGTAATCATCGCGCACGTAATACGTGACCAGGCCGATGCCCAGGATGCCGACCGGGATGTTGATGAGGAAGATCCAATGCCACGACGCGTAAGTCACCAGGAAACCGCCCAGCGGTGGCCCGATGATAGGGCCCAGCAGGGCGGGCAGCGACAGGAATGACATCGCCTTGAGGAGTTCGCTCTTGGGTACCCGGCGAAGCAGAATGATGCGCCCTACCGGGACCATCATGGCGCCAGCCATGCCCTGGAAGACCCGCGCCACCACGAGTTCGACCAGATTCTGGGAGGCTGCGCAACCAATGGAGCTGAGCGTGAAGAGCAGGATGGCCGCGATGAACACCCGCTTCGAACCGAATCGGTCGGCGGCCCAGCCGCTGATCGGAACGAACACGGCGACCGCCAGCAGATAACTGGTGATCACCACGTTCATCTGGACCGGTGTCGAGCCCAGGGCGGTCGCCATGACGGGCAGTGCGGTGGCCACGACCGTGGAATCGAGCATCTGCATGAACAGCGCGCAGCCCACAATGAACGGAAGCATCCGTATGGCGGACCGCTCGCGCGGGGAAAGGGAGGTGGGTGGGGCGGGGAGCGGGTTGGCGGGCATGGGTGAAACAGACGGCTCGAGTGCAGTAAACTCGCATTTCGGACATTAACGACGATTATGCATCATGGCAAAGAATTACGAGTCGGAAATCACCCAGTTCCTGAAGAAGTACAAGACAGAGAACCCGGGAACCGATGCGCGGCAACGCGCCGGGCGTGCGCGTCTGTGGGACCGGCAGCTCGATTCCGAGGCGCTGGATGGCTTCCGCTCGGCCCGCGTGGCGCAGCGCCCGTACGTGTATTACGACATGGAATGACGCCCGGAAGCCTCCCGTGTCCTCCCCCGGGGCCGATATGGCCGACCTGAACGCGCTGGTGGACCCGGCTGTCGACAGCACGCCCGATATCGTCGACAGCGTCGCCCTGGCGCGCCTGTACGGCGAGCCGTTGTTCGCCATCCCGCAAGATCTCTACATCCCGCCCGATGCGCTCGAAGTCTTCCTCGAGGCGTTCGAAGGCCCGCTGGATCTGCTGCTCTACCTGATCCGCAAGCAGAACTTCAATGTCCTGGACATTCCCATGGCGGAAGTCACGCGCCAGTATCTGTCCTACGTTGAGCAGATCCGCAGCCAGAATCTCGAACTGGCGGGCGAATATCTGTTGATGGCGGCGTTGCTGATCGACATCAAGTCGCGCATGCTGCTGCCGATCACCAAGTCCGACACAGGCGAAGAGCCCGACGATCCGCGCGCGGAACTCGTGCGCCGCCTGCTCGAATACGAGCAGATGAAATTGGCGGCCCGCAAGCTCGATGCCCTGCCGCGGGCAGGGCGCGATTTCCAGCGTTCCCATGCGCTGCCCGATTTGCAGGTCGAACGCATGCTGCCCGAGGTCAGCCCCGATGATCTGCGCCAAGCCTGGGTCGACATCATGAAGCGCGCCAGCCTGAACGCCAGCCACCGTGTCACCCGCGAGCAGCTTTCCGTGCGCGATCACATGAGCCGCATCCTGCGTCGGTTGGGCGACGTGCGGTTCCTGGAGTTCTCCGAGCTGTTCATGGAGGGGGTGCGCGAGGGCGATCCCGCCGCCGTCGTCGTGGTGCATTTCCTGGCCATGCTGGAATTGGCGCGGGAATCGTTGCTCGAGATCACGCAGGCCGAACCTTACGCACCCATCTACGTGCGCCTGTCGTATGTTCCCAGTGCCTGACTTCCCGGGCGCCGGTCCCGCCCCCACACGGAGAAGCTCTTGAAAGTCGTTCATACCATCGAGGAACTGCGCGACCAGTTGCGCGGCCAGCAGCGTGTGTCGTTCGTTCCCACCATGGGGAATCTGCATGCCGCGCATCTTTCCCTGATGAAATTGGCGCGTCAGCACGGTGACCCGGTGGTGGCCAGCATTTTCGTCAATCGGCTGCAGTTCGGTCCGAGCGAGGATTTCGATCGTTATCCCCGCACCCTGCAGGCCGATATCGAAAAACTGGAACGCGAGCGCGATGTCTATGTGCTCTTCGCGCCCGACGAGCACGAGATGTACCCCGAGCCCCAGAATTACAAGGTACTGCCGCCGGACGACCTGGGAGGCATCCTGGAGGGCGAATTCCGGCCCGGGTTCTTCACGGGCGTGTGCACCGTGGTCACCAAGCTCTTCGCCTGCGTGCAACCGCGTGTCGCGGTCTTCGGCAAGAAAGATTATCAGCAACTCATGGTCGTGCGCAGCATGTGTCGCCAGTTGCAGTTGCCCGTGGATATTCTGGCCCACGAGACCGTGCGCGACACCGACGGGCTGGCGCTGTCTTCGCGCAATCGCTTCCTGGAAGCCGCCGAACGCGCCGAGGCGCCCAGGCTCTATCGCGTTCTGCAGGATCTGCGCGACCAGGTGCGTGGCGGTGCCACGGACGGTGCGGCGCTGGAGGCCCGGGCGTGCGACGAGCTTGCCGCGCACGACTGGCGGGTGGATTATGTGTCGCTGCGCCGTCAACGTGATTTGAACCCGCCGCAAGCCGGGGAAATCGAGGCCGGAGAGCCTCTGGTCGTGTTGGCCGCCGCCAAACTGGGGGCCACCCGGCTCATCGACAATCTGGAAATATGAGGCCCCATCGGTTACGCGTGTTGTTTTGAGCCACCGATCTGTCAGAAATGACAGGCGACACGTGTAACTTGTCATGACAAAATCCGTCTTATTACTAACAAATAGACAGGAGACCATCATGGCCGCAGGGGGATTCGACACCGACCACCCGTTCTTTTCGACACTCACCCCCCGCGAGCGCGATGTCATGGGTTATGTGGCGCTGGGCAAGCCCAACAAGATCATCGCCGCCGAACTAGGGGTGTCTCAGCGCACCGTCGAGGCGCATCGCGCCAGGGTGTTCCAGAAGCTGCGTGTCAGGAACGCTGTCGAGCTTACCCGTTGCGTCATGTCGCAGCATCTGCCGGCCGGGTAGGGACTTTATTTCGTCTTGCAGTCCAACACGGGTTTGCCGTGCAGTTCGTCGATGCCGTCGATGTCGGCCTGGCGAGTCAGCCGATATTCCAGATTGGGCGTGACGCCGTTGAACGAGTCGATGCGCAGCACGTTGTCGTTGATGAAGGTGAGCGTGGCCTTGGGATTCAGGTTGTTCAACTGCAGCAGTATCTTCAGGGGGGCGGTGCCAATGACGTGCCAGCAGCCCTGCTGCGCGACCGCGCCGCCTGTGTTCGAGCCGTTGCCGCCCAATGGCGTGCTGCGGGCGCGCCATTCGCCCGATGGCGCCAGTGTGAGGGTGACGCGGGTCGCCGCGCACGCGCCCGGCGAGGTCAGGCAAGGCACCGTGCCCAGGAACGTCTTGGGTTCGCGCAAGGGGCGGGTGGCTTCCCATTCGCGCGTCTGGACGGCTGATTCGGTGTTCCCCGCCGGGTTGTCGTTCGCTTTCTGATTCTGGCTGCCGAATCCGAGTTGCAATTGCGAGGGGGCCTTGGATTGCGCGGTGCCTTGTCCCTGTTGCTGGGCGTCACTGTATGTGTTGTCGTGTTGCACGGCGTAGTAGCCGGGCGCGCGTTGCTGGGCGCAGCCGGCGAGTGTCAGGAAAGCCGCGGCCAGGCTCGCGTGGAGCACGGGGCGAAGAAAACGTTGAATGAGGTGGGGCATGTGGGGATTCCGTGTATGGCATTGGCGGTTGTGTGTATTATCGCCGCGTCCGCTGTCGACGGGAAGCCGAAAAGCGACGTTTGATCGGCGATGGTCCGCGGGAGGAGGGTGTCTGACAAGGGGGATGCATGTGGCCTGACCTTTTCAGCCCGGCATGGCACGGCGCGCGATCCGCCGGGTCCGTGGCGGATTGGATGGGCCTGTGTCTGGTGTTGGCGGGCGCCGTGTGGGCGGGACGCCGTATTCAAAGGTCTTTCGGAGGCGCGCGCCACTCGGCGTCCCGGGCGCGTGTGCCGCTCCGGATGTTGTGCGGGGTGGGTGTGCTGTTCTATGCGGCCGTGGCGGGTGTGTTTTACTGGCGCCACGGTTGGACGCCGGTGTTCTTTGGCGCGTTCGTGGCGGCGGGCATGTTGTTGGCGCTGGCCCTCATCGATGCCCGGACATCGCTATTGCCCGATGCGCTGACGCTGCCATTGCTTTGGCTGGGGCTCGCCATCGCCTGGCTGGGCGGGCCGGTGTCGTTGGACGACGCGGTGGCGGGCGCCATGGTCGGCTACGGGCTGCTCTGGCTGCTGTTTCAGGCGTTTCGGGCGGTTCGGGGGCGTGACGGCATGGGGTACGGCGACTTCAAGCTGCTGGCGGCGCTGGGTGCCTGGCTGGGGCCGCATCCCGCCCTGCTCGCGTTGCTGGCCGCGTGCCTTGGCGGCCTCTTGTTTGCGTGTGTGCGCCAGAAAACCTGGCGGCCGGCGGGTGCGTATCCCTTCGGTCCATTCCTGGCGCTGGCCGGGGCCGGCTTTATGCTGGCACAATGCGCGTTATCGGGTTGAGGTCACGGCGGCCTCGCACCGCCTGTGTGCTGGCCGGGGCATGGCGGTCCGCATCGCGTGGCGAAACACATCGACAAGATTCGGAATGGGCATGTATTCAATAGGTCTGACGGGCGGAATCGGTTCGGGCAAGAGCCGGGTGGCTGACATGCTCCACGACGGGGGGGCGGCCATCATCGACACCGATGCCATTGCGCATTCCCTGACGGCGTCGGGTGGGGCGGCCATTGAACCCCTGCGTCGCGAATTCGGCGGCCGGATCATCACGGCCGACGGCGCGCTCGATCGATCCGTCATGCGCGAACTCGCTTTCAGCGACATGTCGGTGCGCCAACGGCTCGAGGCGATTCTCCACCCCATGATCACGTCCGTCACGCAAGCCGAAGCGGCGCGGGCGCAAGGGTGCTATCTGGTTTACGTGGTGCCGTTGCTGGTCGAGTCGGGGCGTTGGCGCGATCGGGTCGATCGGGTCTGCGTGGTCGATTGTGACGAGCCGACACAGATCGCCCGCGTGCGGGTCCGCAGTGGGCTGACTCCAGAGGCTATTGCGCGTATTATGTCAGTGCAGGCTTCGCGCGAGGCGCGCTTGGCCGCAGCCGATGATGTCGTGTTCAATGGGGAAGGCACGTCGCTCGACGATCTTGCGCAGCGCGTTCGGCTCCTGCATGCGGCATGGCGCCTTCAGGCGGCGCACCGGCAGGCTCTATCTTGATGGCGCACTCATTCAATAAAAGGTTTTTTGCCGCGTGATTCTCTACGAATACCCCTGCAATGAACGTGTCAGGGCCTTGTTGCGGGTCGAGTATCTGTTCGACCGGCTGTTCTATTTCGTCGAGGGCGACGATGTGCGGCACCATCAGGTGGCCGTCGCCACCTTGTTCGACCTGCTCGACATCAGCGACCGCACCGACTTGCGCGGCGCGGTGCTGCAAGACCTCGAACGCCAACGCGTCACATTGGGCGGGCTACGCCAGCATCCCGGCGTCGATGTCGACACACTGGATACCATGCTTGCCGAAATCCAGGAGGTTTCCGGCAACCTGGGGTCGCAGGGCCGCATCGGCCAGGTGCTTCGCGACAACGAATGGCTGGCCAGCCTGCGGGGGCGTGTGGCGGTGCCTGGCGGCTCCTCGCCCGTCGACATGCCCTCTTATTATGCTTGGCAAATCAAGCCGCGCGAGTCGCGTTGCAACGACTTGCGGCAATGGATAGAGCCCTTTCTGTCATTGCATCAGGGGTTGGCGCTCATTTTGCGTCTGTTGCGCGATTCCAGCACACCCACTCCGCTGGAAGCCGAGCAGGGCGCCTACCAGGAAATGCTGGGCGGCAAGACATTCCAGCTCCTGCGTGTCTGGGTCGACCCGTCGCTGCAGGTGTTTCCCGAAATGAGCGCCAATAAATACGTCATATGGGTCCGGTTCTCCACGGCCGACCAAGAGCTCAAACCCCAACCGGCGAATCGCACCATTCCCTTTCATCTTTCACGCTGCAACGTCTGACGCGGCGCCTGTAATACAGTGCGGCGTCGCGGCCGCACCCTTCAATCGATCCGGAACGGGTAGTTGTTGCGTTTGATTTCAAATATGCGCGTATCGGGGCGCGACGTTGCGCAGTTGGGCGACAATGTAGTCCTTCCACTGGTTGTATCCACATTGTTCGTCGATTCGGGAGCCGCGCATGTCGCAGCCGAGCGCCAAGCCTAAGTCGCCACGCCAGGGCTTGTCCTGGGTGGCGTTATTCATCCTGGTCATTGCCTTTGGCGCGTATTGGCATTTTTCGCACAAACCAGGTGCAACTGCGGGTAATGGTTCGGGGCACGGGGGCCGCGGCATGGCGGGCGCCATGGCCACGCCGGTCAACGTGGCCACCGTCAAGCAAGGCCTTATAGAGACCACGATCAAGGCCATCGGCACAGTCACGGCCCTCAATGCCGTCACGGTACAGAGCCGTGTCAGTGGTGAACTGGAGGGCGTCTATTTCAAAGAGGGGCAGGAAGTAAAAAAAGGTGCTCTGCTTGCGCAGATCGACCCACGTCCCTATCAGGTCGCGCTGGACCAGGCCATCGGCACAGAGAAACAGAATCAAGCCCTGCTCGAGAACGCGCGGCGCGATCTAAAACGCTACACGCTGCTCTACAAGCAGAACTCGTTGGCCGGGCAACAGCTCGATACCCAGAAGGCGCTGGTTCAGCAATATCTTGGCACACAGACAAGCGACGCGGCTGCCGTGGCCAGCGCCCGGTTGCAGCTCACCTTCACCCGCATCACCGCGCCCATCACAGGCGTCGTCGGCCTGCGCCAGGTCGATCCGGGCAACCTGGTTTCGGCGTCGGGCACTCAAGGTCTGGTGGTCATCACGCAAATGCGGCCCATTTCCGTGATTTTCTCGCTGTCGCAGGCGCAATTGCCGCCGGTCCTGGCCGAGGTCCGGGCTGGCAAGAAGCTGGAAGTGGATTTATACGACCGTAGCGGTGTGAACAAGATCGCCACCGGCACGCTGGCTTCCATCGACAACCAGATCGACGTCACCACCGGCACGGTCAAGTTGCGCGCCACGTTCGCCAACGAAAACGAAGCGCTGTTCCCCAACGAATTCGTGAACGCCGTGCTGCACGTCAGCGCCGATGACCACGCCATCATGATTCCCACCAGCGCCTTGCAGCAAGGGTCGATCGGCGCATTCGTCTACCTGGTCAAGGATGGCAAGGTGCATGTGCAGCCCGTCAAGACAGGCACGGTTGATGGTACTGATGTCGCGGTTTCCAGCGGGCTGAGCCCAGGCCAGCAAGTGGTCACGGTGGGGGTGGACCGGCTGCGTGAAGGGGCGGCGGTGAAGGTCATCGAGGCGAGCGATGCCACAGCCGGGAAGACCGCCGCGGGCAAGGCGATGCCGGGGTCGGCTGCGTCAGGAGGGGCAGTGGCGCCCCCAGAAGGGGGCGCGGCGGGCACCACGAAAAGTGGCTCGTCGCGGGGAACAGGTCACAGGTAGCGCGCAGTGAACTTCTCCCGCCTGTTCATCCTTAGGCCGGTGGCCACGACGCTGCTGATGATCGCGTTGTTGATCTCCGGCGTGTTGGCGTATCGCCTGTTGCCGGTGTCGGCATTGCCAGAGGTCGATTACCCCACGATCCAGGTTGTCACGCTGTACCCGGGGGCCAGCGCAGAGGTGATGACCGCGTTGATCACCTCCCCGCTCGAGCGCCAGTTCGGGCAAATGCCCGGGCTGTCCCAGATGACATCCACGAGTTCAGGTGGATCGTCGCAGATCACGCTGCAGTTTGATCTGACGCTGTCCATGGATGTGGCGGAACAGGAAGTGCAGGCGGCCATCAATGCGGCCTCCAACCTGCTGCCCACCGACTTGCCCATGCCGCCCACCTACAACAAGGTGAATCCGGCAGATACGCCGGTCATCAGCCTGGCGATCACGTCGCCCACGTTGCCGCTGTATGAGGTGCGCGACCTGATCGATGTCCGCATGGCGCAGAAGCTGTCTCAGATTCCTGGCGTGGGCCTGGTCAGCATCGCGGGCGGGCAGCGTCCGGCCGTGCGCATCGAGGTCAATCCGCAGGCTCTGGCACAGCACAACCTCACGCTCGAGGACGTGCGCACCGCGGTCACGGGGGCGAATGTCAACCAGCCCATGGGCAATCTTGATGGTCCGCAGCGGTCGATCACCATCAATGCGAATGACCAGCTCAAGTCCGTCAGCGATTACGAAAACCTGATCCTGAAATACGAAAACGGGGCCGCGTTGCATCTGGGAAACGTGGCCACGGTTCGGCAGAATCCGGAAGACATCCGCCAGGCGGCCTGGATCGGCGACACGCCCGCGGTGCTCATGAACATTCAGCGCCAACCGGGTGCCAATGTCATAGACGTGGTCGATCGTGTCAAGGCGTTGCTGCCATCGCTCAAGAAGGCGTTGCCGGCCGGGGTGGACGTCGCTGTCGCGACGGATCGCACCTACACCATACGTGACTCCATCAGCCACGTTGAGCGCGAAATGCTGTTGGCCATCTTCCTGGTGGTGCTGGTGACATTCGTGTTCCTGCGCACGTGGTCGGCCACATTGGTGCCCAGCGTGGTGGTGCCGCTTTCATTGGTGGGGACGTTCGGCATCATGTATCTGGCCGGCTTCAGCATCAACAATCTGTCTCTCATGGCCCTTACTGTGGCGACGGGCTTCGTGGTGGACGACGCCATCGTCATGATCGAGAACATCGCCCGGCACATCGAAGAGGGTGAAACCGCGATGCGCGCCGCATTGAAGGGGGCCGCGCAGATCGGATTCACCTTGGTGTCCCTGACGGTTTCCCTGATCGCGGTGCTGATCCCGTTGCTGTTCATGAGTGATGTCATCGGGCGATTGTTCCGGGAATTCGCCATCACGTTGTCGGTCGCCATCCTGATGTCGTTGTTGATCTCGCTCACGCTCACGCCCATGATGTGCGCGCGCTTGCTCAAGGCCGAATCCGAACAGAAGTACGGCCGTGTGCAGGTGGCGCTGGGGCGGGGGATGGATACACTGGTCGGCTGGTACGACCATGGTCTGAAATGGGTGCTGTCGCACCAGCGCATCACGCTATGGATCGCGCTGGGCACGTTTGTCGTGACAGGGTTGCTGTATGGGCTGGTGCCAAAGGGGTTCTTTCCGCAACAGGACACGGGCCTCATCCAGGCCATCAGTCAGGCCCCGGCCACTGTGTCGTTCTCGTCGATGGCGCAGCGACAGCAGAAGGCGGTGGATCTCATCCTCAAAGACCCCGACGTCGCCGCTGTCACGTCATTCATTGGCATAGACGGCACAAATTCCACCTTGAACACCGGTCGCATGCAGATCGCGCTGAAACCCCCGGGCGAGCGCAGCGACAATGCCCAGGAGATCATCCGCCGGCTGGGCCAGAGCCTGCGCAAGCTGCCCGACATCCAGGTCTATATGCAGGCCGTGCAGGATCTCAGCATCGATGACCGGGTCAGTCGCACGCAGTATCAGATGACGCTGTCCGATCCGGATGGTACCGAGCTTGCCCAGTGGGTGCCCAAGGTGGTAGACCGATTGCGCGCGTTGCCACAGGTGGCCGATGTCGCCGACGATCTGCAGGATGGCGGGCTGCAGGCGACGCTGGTCATCGATCGTGACGCGGCGTCGCGCCTCGGCGTGACCACGGCGGCGATCGACAACGCCTTGTATGACGCTTTCGGGCAGCGGCTCATCTCCACCATCTTCACCCAATCCACCCAGTACCGCGTCGTGCTGGAGGTGGCCAAGCCTTTTCGCCAGTCACCGTCCTCGCTCGATCACATCTACGTCGCCACGACCTCCGGCACGCCTGTGCCACTGACCAGTGTGGCCCATGTCCAGCAGTCGAACACGCTGCTTTCCGTCGAACGCCTGGGTCAGTTCCCGGCCACCACGATTTCGTTCAATCTGGCGCAAGGGGTGGCGTTGTCCGACGCTGTGGACGCCATCAGGCAAGCCGAGACGGGGCTGTCGATGCCGGCGTCCATCCAGACCGAATTCCAGGGTGCCGCCAAGGCGTTCCAGGCTTCGCTCGACAGCACATTGTGGCTGCTGCTGGCGGCCGTGGCGGCGGTGTATGTGGTACTGGGCATTCTGTATGAAAGCTACATTCATCCGATCACCATCCTGTCCACGCTGCCATCGGCGGCGATCGGGGCGTTGCTCGCGCTGCTGCTGACGCACACCGAGTTGGACATGATCGGCGTCATCGGCATCATTCTTCTGATCGGCATCGTCAAGAAGAACGCCATCATGATGATCGACTTCGCCCTCGAGGCGCAGCGTCAGCGCGGGCTGTCGGCCCGCGCCGCGATCCACGAGGCGGCGCTGCTGCGGTTCCGACCCATCCTCATGACCACGCTGGCGGCGTTGTTCAGCGCCATTCCCCTTATGCTGGCGACCGGTGCGGGGTCCGAACTGCGCCAGCCGCTGGGGCTGGTGATGGTGGGCGGGTTGCTGTGCAGCCAGTTGCTCACCTTGTTCACGACGCCGGTGATCTACCTGTTCTTCGACCGCCTGGCCCGGCGCGCGCGCGCGGCCCGCCACACTTCGCGCGTGAAGAGTGGAATCCGGCCATGAGGTGGCTGTCGCTGTTCGTGATGCGCCCGGTGGCGACGACGCTGCTGGCGCTGACGCTGGTCCTGACGGGCGCCCTGGCGTTCCGGTTCCTGCCGGTATCGCCCCTGCCGGAAGTGGATTTCCCCATCATCTCGGTATCGGCCAACCTGCCTGGCGCCAGCCCCGAAACCATGGCGTCCAGCGTGGCCACGCCACTGGAGCAATCACTGGGCACCATCGCCGGGGTGACCGACATGTCGTCGGTGAGTACTGAAGGCTCCACCCGCATCACGCTGCAATTCGACCTGAGCCGCAACATCAACAGCGCGGCGCGCGACGTGCAGGCCGCCATCAACGCGGCGCGTAGCCTGCTGCCTTCCAGCCTGCGCACCCCGCCAACCTATCACAAGGTGAATCCGGCCGCGGCACCCATCATGGTGCTGGCGCTGACCTCCAACACGGTCAGCCAGGGCAGCCTGTATGACCTAGCGTCCACCGTGTTGGCGCAGAAGTTGTCGCAGGTGTCGGGCGTGGGTGAAGTCAGCGTCGGGGGGAGTTCCCTGCCCGCCGTGCGCGTCAACCTGAACCCGCAGGCGCTCGTCAACGCCGGCGTGGCGCTCGATGACGTGCGCACGGCGCTGGCCAATGCCAACACCATGCGCCCCGACGGCATGGTCGAGAATGATCAATACCATTGGGTGCTGAGCTCGGGGTCGCAACTGACCAAAGCGGCACAATATCGGCCATTGATCGTGGCCTGGCGCAATGGCGCGCCGATACGGCTGGGCGATGTGGCCACGGTTCAGGACTCGGTCGAGGACCTGTACCAGACCGGGTTTTTCAACGACAAGAAAGCCATTCTGCTGATCGTGCGGCGGCAGTCCGACGCCAATATCATCGAGACCGTCGATGGCATACGCGCCGAACTCCCGTCACTCGAAGCCCTGATGCCGGCGGATGTCTCGCTGACCGTGGCACAGGACCGTACCCCCAGCATCCGGGCGTCCCTGCACGAGGCCGAGCTCACGCTGGTCATTGCCGTGCTGCTGGTGGTGCTGGTTGTGCTCATGTTCCTGCGCAACGCGCGCGCCGCGCTCATTCCCAGCGTGGCCGTGCCAGTGTCCCTGATCGCCACTTTCAGTCTCATGCAGTTGTTCGGGTTCACGTTGAACACGATTTCTCTCATGGCTCTGATCGTCGCGGCCGGGTTTGTGGTGGATGACGCCATTGTGGTGCTCGAGAACATCATCCGCCACATGGAGCGTGGCGTGCCCCCGTTGCGCGCCGCGCTGCGCGGGCTGCGCGAAGTGGGGTTCACCGTCGTGGCCATGAGTCTGTCGCTGGTGGCGGTGTTCATTCCCATCCTGCTGATGGGGGGTATCGTGGGGCGGCTGTTCCGCGAGTTCGCGGTGACGCTGTCCGCCGCCATCATGGTGTCGCTGGTGGTGTCGTTGACCCTGACGCCGATGATGTGCGCGCATGTGCTCAAGCATACGCCAGCGGCCGACGCCGAGACCCGTCCCGGTCGGGTGGCGCGTCTGATCCAGGCGATCGGTGCGTGGCTCTGGAACGGGTACAAGCGATCGCTGGGCTGGGCCCTGGCGCACAGCCGATTCATGATGCTGTTGCTGGCCGCCACGATAGGGCTGAACTTCTACCTGTACACCGTGGTGCCCAAAGGGTTTTTCCCCCAGCAGGATACTGGCCAACTCCTGGGGTTTTTCCGGGCGGACCAGGGCACGTCGTTCACGGCCATGATTCCGAAGCTCGACGACTTCGAGAAAACCATACGCCAGGATCCCGCCGTGCAGACCGTCACAGGGTTCGCCGGCGGGCGCGGCGGCAGCAATTCCAGCTTTCTGCTCATTCAGCTCAAACCGTTTTCCGAGCGCACCGCCTCGGCTGATCAGGTGGTCAACCGCTTGCGGAAGAAATTCCTGGATGTCCCCGGGGCGCGGTTGACACTGGTGCCACAGCAGGACATCCGCGTGGGCCGGCATGAATCCAGCACGGCGGCCTACAACTACACCTTGATGGCCAGCGACCTGGCTTTGTTGCGGCAGTGGATGCCCCAGGTGCAGAAAGCCCTGGCCGCGTTGCCGGAATTGGCCGACGTGGACACCGACGTTCAGGACAAGGGGCGCCAGATCGAGTTGGTGGTGGATCGCAACGCGGCCAGTCGATTGGGCGTGAACATGTCGCTCATCTCGTCGACGTTGAACGATTCGTTCAGCCAGCGCCAAGTATCGGTGATCTACGGTGCCCTCAATCAATATCATGTGGTCATGGGCGTGGACCCCAGCCAGGCGCAGGATGCCAGGGCCCTGGAGCAGGTGCAGGTGGTCACCGCCGCCGGCAATCGCATTCCGCTGTCCGCGTTCACGCATTTCGTGGTGGAGAACGCACCGCTCAGTGTGCAGCACCAGGGGTTGTTCGCCTCGGATTCGGTGTCTTTCAGTCTGGCGCCCGGTTTCACGCTGCAACAGGCCACGCAGGCCATAGACCAGGCCGTCGCGCGCATCGGCCTGCCCACCCGGGAGATCCAGGCGGGCTTCCTGGGTGAGGCCGGCCAATTGCAGCAAGTGCTGTCGCAGCAGCCCTGGTTGATTCTGGCGGCGCTGGTCACCATGTACATCGTGCTGGGCGTGCTCTACGAGAGCTACGTCCATCCCATCACCATTCTTTCCACTCTGCCGTCAGCGGGTATCGGCGCCTTGCTGGCGTTGATATTGCTGGGCCAGGAATTCACGCTGATCGCATTGATCGGCGTCTTTCTGCTGATTGGCATCGTGAAGAAGAACGCCATCATGATGGTGGACTTCGCCTTGCTGGCCGAGCGTGAACAGCATTTGTCGTCGCGCGACGCCATCTACGAGGCGTGCCTGGTGCGGTTCCGTCCCATCATGATGACGACCGTGTCGGCGCTGTTCGGGGCGCTGCCCCTGGTGCTGGCGTCCGGTGCCGGTGTGGAACTGCGCCGGCCGCTGGGGTTGACGATTGTCGGCGGCCTCATTCTGAGCCAGATACTCACTCTTTATACTACCCCGGTGGTCTATCTGTACCTGGATCGCTTCCGCTGGTGGGCGAATCGCAAGCGAGGAATAACGAAACATGGCTAAGTATCCTCTGGACAAGTCCCCTGCGCGTCGCGCATCCGTGTATGAGGGGCGCCGCTCGTCGGGCCGCCACGGCGTCAGTGTGCGGTTGTCTGGCGCACGTGGTCTGGCGGTCTTCTGTATGGCGGTGCTGTTGGCCGGCTGCGCGGTCGGCCCGGATTATCATCGGCCTGCTGTAGACATGGGCCAGCAATATAAAGAGGTCAAAGGCTGGGTGCAGGCAAAGCCGGCTGGTGTGTCGTTGCACGACGATTGGTGGCGTCTGTATCGGGATCCGGTGCTGGATGGTCTGATGCACACGCTGCAGGATGCCAACCTCAGCGTGGCCCAGTCCGAGGCACAGTATCGGGAAGCCAGGGCGGCGCTTGAATCCACCCGGGCGGGCCTATTTCCCACCGTGGGTCTGTCGTCCTCGGCGGCACGCGCAGGCGGCGGGACGGGTCAGTCGGGCTCTTCCAATTTTTCCGGCGGCGGTACGTCGAGCAGCTACGTGTTGAGCGGCACGGTCACCTGGGAAGCAGACCTCTGGGGAAAAGTCCGGCGTTCCGTCGAGGCGGGCCAGGCGGAATTGCAGGCCAGCGCGGCCGATGTGGCGGCGACGCGCCTGAGCATGGAATCCACGCTGGCGCAAGACTACTTCCAGTTGCGCGCGCTCGACGCCGAGAAACGCATGTATCAGCAAACCGTGGCCGCCTACGAGCGATCGCTCAAGGTGACGGTGAACCGATACAACGCTGGCGTGTCGGCCAAGGCCGATGTGGCATCCGCCCAGACACAACTCGAGAATGCCCGTGCCCAGATGCAAGCGCTCGAATGGCAGCGGGCGCAGTACGAACACGCCATCGCCGTGTTGATCGGCAAGCCGCCATCCCGGTTTTCACTGGCCGAAGCCCAGTCTATCGGTATCGTCCCGATCATTCCCGTGGGATTGCCGTCGCAATTGTTGCAGCGGCGACCAGACGTGGCGGCGGCCGAGCGTCGCACCGCCGAAGCGAATGCGAAGATCGGTGTGGCGCAGGCGGCCTGGTTCCCTGATCTCACCCTGAGTGCGCAAGGGGGGTTCCGCAGTGGCGAATGGGTCAATTGGCTGACGGCCCCCATGCGCTTCTGGTCGCTGGGGCCCGAACTGGCCATGACCCTGTTCGACGCGGGCGCCCGGTCAGCCCAGGTGGAGCAGGCGCAGGCCGCCTACGATGCGCAAGTCGCCTCGTACAGGTTGACGGCGCTGACTGCTTTGCGCGAGGCCGAAGACTACATGGTGCAGTTGCGTGTGCTGGCGCGACAGCAGGTCACGCAGAACCGTGCCCTCGCGGCGGCACGCGAATCATTGCGCCTGACCACCAATCAGTACGATGCGGGACTGATCGATTACCTCAGCGTGGCGGTGGTCCAGGCCTCGACCCTCAGCACCGAGCGCGCGGCCTTGTCGGTCACGGTGGATCGGCTGGTGGCGAGCGTGCAATTGATCGCGGCGCTGGGCGGGGGCTGGGCACCAGCGCCTGCGATGGATACGGCGACGATCGGTGCGAAGGCGGCGCCAGGTTCGATCGGAACCGCATCGACAGACGTGAAGGAGGGGACCACCTCGGCGGGCGCGGGCAATGGCGCGTCCGTGACGCAGGGCTCCGCTCAGGAGCCCAGATAGCGAATTCCGGCGATGCCGTGCGCGCCATGGCGCGTGGCGTCCGCCACTGTGTCGGCCGATTGCCCGCCGATGGCGAACACCGGCAAGCCCGCGTTCTCGCGCAACTGGGCAAAACGCGTCCAACCCATGCCTGGAACGCCTGGATGCGAGGGCGTGTCCAGGACATGGCCCAACACGGCGAAGTCCGCTCCCAGGGCGCGGGCCGCGGCCAGATCATCGGCATCGTGCGCCGATACGGCGACCAGTCGGCGGGTGGGATCGGTTGCGGGAAAGAAGCGTAGCGCCGTTTGCCCCGCTTCCGCAGCGGTTGCTTGATGCGGGGCCGACGTGTCGGATGTATTGGATGCGGATGCGGATGCGGATGCGGATGCGGCGCCAGCGGCGATGATGGCGGCTTGCCGTCGGGCGTCGGTGGCGCGCCAATGCACCCCGTCGGCCTCGGCCCACCAGACTTCGGGATGGCAACTGTTCACCAGGCATCGTGCCCCATAGGCGCGGCAGGCGGCCAGAACGCGTCTCAGGCCGGAATGGGCCGGGGCCGCGTCCCAGCCTGGTTCGCGGAACTGGACCAGTTTCAGGCCTCCCTCCAGCGCGTGCTCCAGCTTTTCCAGAAACGCTGGCAGCCCGGCGTCGTTGCCTATGGAAGAGACCAGATAGCGGTTCGGCAGGCGCAGCCAGCGCAAAGGGGGTTCGGTCGCAGGCAGCAAGGGGGCGATCGGTATTGATGCGTGGGGGTCGACCCAGGCCAGCGTCTGGCCCTCGACCCCGCGCGGGTCGCCGCGCCACCCCGTCACCCTGCAGAACGCCAGCCGCACGTGATTCTTGGGATACTCGTGCGTGTAGGTCACCCAGGGCGTGGCCGCGGTCACCTCGATGCCGAGCTCTTCACGCAGTTCGCGCGCCAACGCATCCAGGGTGGACTCGCCCGGTTCGATCTTGCCGCCCGGAAGCTCCCACCACCCCGGCCAGGGCTTGTCGCCGGGACGTTGGGCCAGCAGCAACTGGCCGTCGGAGCGCAACAGCAGCCCGGCGGCGACCTCGATCAGGGGTTTAGACATGCCGCGCGGCCCAGTCCCGGGCGAACTGGCGCGCCACACGGCCGGAGCGCGACCCGCGCTCGAGCGCCCATTGCAGGGCCTCGGTGCGCGAGGCGGCAATGGTGTCGGCGGAGCAGCCGTGCTGCCCCAGCCAGTAATTGACGATATCCAGGTAATCGTCCTGCTTGAACGGGTAGAACGACAGCCACAGGCCGAAGCGTTCCGACAGCGAAATCTTTTCCTCCACGGTTTCGCCGGGATGGATCTCACCATCCGGCTGGTGCTTGGCGCTCAGGTTCTCGCTCATGTATTCCGGCATGAGGTGGCGCCGGTTCGACGTGGCATAGATCAGCACGTTCTCGCCGGCGGCGCTAAGCGAGCCGTCGAGCACGGATTTCAACGCCTTGTAGCCTGCCTCGCCTTCCTCGAAGGACAGGTCGTCGCAGAACACGATGAAGCGTTCGGGGCGTGAGGACACCAGGTCGACGATATCGGCCAGGTCGGCCAGGTCGGATTTGTCGACCTCGATGAGACGCAGCCCGCGGTCGCCGTAGGCCGCAAGCATGGCCTTGACCAGCGAGCTCTTGCCGGTGCCCCGCGCACCGGTCATGAGCACATTGTTGGCTGGCAGGCCGGTGAGGAACTGCCGGGTGTTGCGGTCGATGATGGTTTTCTGGCGCTCCACATGCTGCAGGTCGGCAATATGGATGAGTGACACGTTTTGCACGGCATCGAGCCAGCCACGCGTGCCGCGCTTGCGCCATTGGAATGCGTGCGCCGACCAGTCGATGGGGGGCGGTGCGGGGGGCAGCCAGGCTTCAAGCTGCGCTAGCACGCGCGCCGCGCGGTCGATCAGTGTGGTCAGGTCGGTGGTGCTCACAATCGGATCTCCGGTTTTTGTGGGGGCAAAGGGTTCATTATGGCGAAATTTCGCTGGCCATGTCGTCGGTTTATGGAACGCCGCGTCGGCGTGCACCGTGTTCCGGTACAAGCGTAAGCCAGTCCCGAGAACGTATAATCTAAGGCTCGATCCGCGCGGCCGGTGTCGCCCGGGCTCGTCGCGCCCGCCCAGGCGCGCCGCCCGCATAGGGCTCGATTCATTTTTTGGCACCTGGAAAGCCCGGACTACGTCTTGAATCTCGCTGAACTCACACACCCGATCGCCGACGACATGAAAGCTGTCGACGCGGTGATACGCGCCCGCCTCAATTCCGACGTCGTGTTGATCCGCACCGTCGGAGACTACATCGTGGGGGCGGGGGGCAAGCGCATGCGGCCCGCGCTGCTGCTGCTGCTGGCCGGCGCCCTGGGTTATCGCGGCACGCATCACCACCTGCTGGCCGCGGTCGTGGAATTCATCCACACCGCCACACTCCTGCATGACGATGTCGTCGACGAGTCCGACCTGCGGCGCGGGCGCGATACCGCCAACGCCGTGTTCGGCAATGCCGCCAGCGTGCTCGTGGGCGATTACCTGTACTCGCGCTCGTTCGAAATGATGGTCGAGGCCGACTCCATGCCCGCCATGTCGGTGCTGTCGGGCGCCACCACCGTCATCGCCGAGGGCGAAGTGCTGCAACTGTTGAACGTGCACGATCCCGACGTTTCGCTGGATCGCTATCTGCAGGTTGTGCGCTACAAGACGGCCAAGCTGTTCGAGGCCGCCACGCAAGTGGGCGCCATCGTCGCGGGCGCCCCCGCCGGCCTGATCGAGGCCGCCGCCAGGTACGGCCGCCATGTGGGCACGGCGTTCCAGCTCATCGACGACGTGCTGGATTACAGTGGCGACGTCCATGCGCTGGGCAAAAATGTGGGGGATGACCTGCGTGAAGGCAAACCCACGCTGCCGCTCATCCGTGTCATGGAGGTCGGTACCCCCGCGCAGCGCGACCTGGTCCGCCAGGCCATCGTGTCGGGCGAGGGCGACTTCACCGCCGTGGCGCGCGCCATCCACGACACCGACGCGCTCGACTACACCCGCCGCGCCGCCGAGGCCGAGGCCGACATCGCCCGCGACGCGCTGGCCCCGTACCCGGTTTCCGTTTACAAGGATTCCCTGCTAAAATTCTGCTCTTTCGCGGTCGAGCGAGACCGCTGAAGAAAGCCGTCGGGGTGTAGCTCAGCCTGGTAGAGTACTGCGTTCGGGACGCAGGAGTCGCATGTTCGAATCATGTCACCCCGACCAATAGATTTTTCATCAAGCCCTTTTTATGAAAGGGCTTTTTGTTTTTCATCGCCCGCTTGGGTCATGAACATGTGCGCACCCGGTGGCGCCGGTGTGACGCTGAACAGCCGTACCGCGATGTTTTGCACCTTCGATATCCTATAGGCAGGATTCCGGTCCTGCGGGTTGTGGTGGCTATCCGGGCGCGTGGCCGAGCTGGCGCACCTGGGCCTGCAGCGCGTGGCGGGCCGCGTCGACTTGGTTGGCGTTGGTCTTGCCGGACAGCGTGTCGGGGCAGCCGCGGCAAGCGGGTCGCCAATCAATATAACGCCGGCGCCCCGATGCTGCAGGCGGGGCATGTTGTGACGTATTCCTGCAGTCGTGGCTCTGTTTGTTTCTTCTGAAACCGTTCTTGGCATCTCTTGTTCGATCAAACAGACAGTTACGGCCGGAATACCCAGGGGAAACACGGATGTGACAGCCATTTCGGTTCCTGCCGGGCGATTGGAGTCTGAGCCACTTTGACACTCGCGCTTACAGAAGCCGTCCTGTCGGGTGCTATAAAAAAAACAGGAGCAGGCTGCCAAGCCTGGAGTCTTGAAAAGGATGTGCAATGACGAAATTCCCTTTGAGCGGCGCCCTGGGCGCGGTGCTGTGCGTCACATTGGCGGCATGTTCCACGACCGGGAACCCCGACAAGATGAATCAGCTGTCGCAAAAGACGGTCCAATATCAATGCAGCGCGCAGGGCCAGCGGACGGTGAACCTGGAGGTGCAGTACACCTTCCAGGGCAATGATCCGGTCACGGCACAGGTTATCTATGACAACCAGGCTATTGCCTTGACGCGTGCCACCAACAGCAAGACGGACATGGTGGGCGATACCTTCACGGGCAATGGGTACACGTGGACGACGGGCAAGTTCACGCTGGAGAGTGCCGGCCAGGTGAATGGCAACATGCTGATCCGCCAAGAGACGTCGGCCGGCACGACTGGCGCGCCGACCAACACCATTCTGGCCAGGAACTGCAAGGCCGGAGGCTAAGGCCGGGTATGTGCATGCATCATTCGGCGTCGGGCTGTCGCGACGGCTCGGCTGCCCTTGTTTGGAGCGGAGAATGGGAGAGCCTCTGCCGCATCGCTGGCTTTGAAAGTGTCGTCTTGCCAGCGTCTGAAATCATCAGGGTGCCAGTAAACTTGACGCCCCCCAGCCAGGGTTCTGGCGGGAAGTAAGGGCCGAGGCAGGTTCATTGGCCTTTCTCATGCGCTGTCTTCCGGCGCGGTGGCGGCCAGCTTCCGCAGTGAGTGCCGCTATGCCGGCGCGCATTTCTCTGCGGACCTAAACTGGCTGCTGGTCGCAGGCGGCTGTTTCCAGACATGAATTCCAACAATAAATTCCGGTCGTTGCCGCCGCCAGGGTATTGCGCCTGATTCTTCCGTTGTAGTAGTGTGGCTTGACGGTATATCGTTTGCTGAACGGCTGCATTATAGAAGAGGAGTACCCCGTCCATGGCAAAGCCCGACCTGCCGCGTCGCCGGTTCGTGAAAACAATGGTGGTCGCCGGCATCACGGCCTATATCGCGCCTTTTGGCTCGACAGCCTATGCCGCCTTGTTCGACGATGAAAGGCTCACGCCGGTACGCTGGGACGCTGCGGCGGGCAAGATGGAATTCCGGGTCGACGGGGTCGCCAAGGTAACCGGCTCGAAAATCTTCGCGCGCGACATCCGAGCCCGCGATCTTCCCCACTGGCCTGATCGGCAAAGCCACGCGTTCATGTTGCGCGCCACGCGCGCCGATGCCCTCTACGAAGGGTTCGACCTGTCGCGCCTGGGTGCCGACCTGAAGCCGGACCGGGTGGTCACCGCCGAAGACCTGGCCCGCGACAAGGTGGCGTTCACCGATTTCTACGGCGAAGACATGCTGCTGCCCAAAGGCAAGACCCCGGCCTACCTGGGGCATGCGGTGGCAATACTGATCTTCCACGATTTCGCGCGTTTCCGCCTGGCAAAGAGCGCCCTGCAGTTCCAGGCCGATGTCATCAAGTACGGCGCGCGCACCGGTCCGTTGCAGCGCGACCCATGGGGAACTTTCCGCTTCGTGCGCGTCGGCGGCCAGACGCCTTACGACGATGACGTGTTTTCCAGCCTGAAGGATGCCCCCATTTTTCCCAGCCAGATGCGCAAGCACCTGCCTATCTGGCCCGACGGCAAAGACCATGGCAGCCTTGGCGAGGAAGGCATGTACTACGCCGGCCAGATTCGCGGCGAATTCGACAACCCCCGACAGGACGAACTGGTGCTGCGGCGCACGTATCACACCCAGTCGGTCGATACGTCGGCGCTCGAACCCGACAACGCCAATTGCTGGTACGACGCGGCCAACCAGGTCATGCACATGGTGGTGCCGACCCAGTCGCCCACCGAAGTCGCATCCACCGCCAGCGAAATGCTGGCCAAGACCGCGTTTCCAATCAAGTCGGTGGTGCTGCACCCCTGTTATACCGTGGGCTACGGGTCGAAGGACCACTGCAACATGCCGTTCTATGGGCTGGCGTGCGCGCTGTATGCGGACTCCCGGCCGGTGCGCCTGGCCAATGACCGCTACGAACACTTCCAGTCGTCGTTGAAGCGCCATGCCTTCGACATCGATTACCAGGTGATCGTGGACCGCAAGACCGGCCTGTTCCGGACATTCGTGGCCGACATGGTGGCCAATGGCGGCGGGCGCTGCAATTTTTCGCCATCGGTGGCCATGGTGGGCGCCACGGCCGCCCAGACCATCTACTATCTGCCAAAAAGCGACCTGACCTCCCGCGCCGAGGCCACGCGCGCCGTCGATGCCGGTTCGGCCCGCGGCTATGGCACGCTGCAAAGCATGGCGGCCACGGAAATGCTGGTCGATGAAATCGCCGGGCAACTGAAGCTCGACCCCATCGAATTCCGCCTCAGGAACGTCCTGAAGACCGGCATGAAAAATACGCAGGGTGCCGTGCCGGCGGGCCAGGTCCGCGCCGACGAAGTCCTGCTGAAGGCGCGCGAGCACCCGCTGTGGCGCGACCGTGAAAAGCGCAAAAAAGCCTACGAGGCCAGCCATCCGGGCAAGCTGTACGGCGTAGGGTTCGCCTGCGTGCAGAAAGACTTCGGGACAGGCGCCGAGTCGTCATCGGCCAGGGTCGAGGTCTCGCCTGACGGCCGGGTGCTGCTGCGCCACACCGGCACCGAGATCGGCACCGGCATGAGCACGTCGCAGGCTATCGCCTGTGTCAAGTGGCTGGGGTCGCCAGCAACCGACCTGGGCTACGCCATCACCGACTGGCCTCAACTGCCCATGAAGACCAGTGGCGATCCGTACCTCTCCAGCCAGGCCGACCAGGACCGCGCCGCCGCCGATCCGATGTGGACACCGGCCATCGCGTCGCCGGCCAGCGCGTCGAATTCGGCGTTCTATTTCACGCACACCACGCGCGAGGCCTGTCGCCTGATTTTCCGGCATGGCCTGTGGCCGGCCGCCCTGGCAATCTGGAGCCAAGGCCTGGGCGGCGGCCAAGCCGCGCCCTATACCGTCAGGGAAGAGGACGCCCGCTGGGAAGATGGCCTGCTGACAGCCAACGGCATGCAGGGGCTAGGCCTTGCGCAATTGGCTCAGAAGGCTCACGACATGGGGTTGGTCGTGGGCGCGGTGGTGCATGGGTTCAATCGCTGGCAATGGGCCGAGGCCGACTTTCCCATTGGCGGCAAGACCGAGAGGCTGCCGCTCGACGGGCTGGCACTGTTGTATGGGAAGGGCGGCGGCGCGGCGGCCTCGGGCGGCAAAGCGGGGCCAGGCTACCAGATCGTCCGGCGCCAGACAGCATACTACCCGCCCGTGCAGCGCAACAATGCGGGGGTCACCTATTACAGCGCCATGGGCACCCTGGCCGAACTGACCGTCGATCGTGGCAACGGCAAAGTCGAACTGCTCAACCATCATTCCATCATCGAGTGCGGCAACATGCTGTCGCCCGAGCTGGTGTCGGGCCAGATACAGGGTGGCATCGCCATGGGCATCGGCCATGCACTATATGAGCATTTGCCGCTGTATGAAGACGGTCCGGGCAACGGCACCTGGAACTTCAACCGCTACCACCTGCCCCTGGCCAAGGAAGTGGCCTTGTGGAGCCAGACGGCCGAAGTGCTGCCGCCGTTGTCGGATACCGACCCGCCGAAAGGCATGGGGGAGGTCGTGATGATCCCGATCGTGGGCGCGATCGTCAACGGGCTCGCGCACGCTATGGGCCATCGATTCATGTCTTTGCCCGTCACGGCGGAAAAAATCCAGGAGGTGCTGGCATGAGCATCGCGACCAAGTCCCTGTCAATGATCATCAACGGCAAGCCGGTGGGGCCGTTCCAGGTGCCCGAAAGCCTGATGATGATCGACTTCCTGCACGAATACGCAGGCCTGACCGGTTCGCGCCTGGGGTGCGGGCAGGGCATCTGCCACGCCTGTGTGGCCATCCTGGACCACGAAGACGGCACGAGTGAAGAGATCCGCACCTGCATCACCGGTGCCCTGTATTTCCAGGGCAGGAAGCTGCGCACCATCGAGGGACATGCGCAGCGCAACCAGGAAGGCGAGGTCACCGCGCTGTCGCCCGTCCAGCAGAAGTTCCTGGATTTCTACAGCTTCCAGTGCGGCTACTGCACACCGGGGTTCGTCAATGCGGCCACGGTGCTGCTCGAAAAACTCAAGCGTCATCCCATCGAGAAAAGCCAGGTCGAGGCCGTGGTCACCGATGCCCTGAACGACCATATCTGCCGCTGCACCGGCTACGTGCGTTACCACAACGCCGTGAAAGACCTGATCCTGGCGACGCCGGACCTGCTCAAGGAGTCCGCTCATGGCAAGTAAGAAGACATACTTCCTGGGCGCCGTGGTCGTGGTGGTGGTTGCGGCGGGCGCCCTGCTCTCGGGGGCGTTCGACCCAGGCTATGCCACGTCGGACGTCGACAAGGCGCCGCCTTCGCAGCAATTGATCGCCAAAGGTCGGTACCTGGTGCGGGCCGCCGACTGCGCGGCCTGCCACACGACGAAAGATGGTGCGCCCTTTGCCGGTGGCGTGCCGCTCGATACGCCTTTCGGCCGCATCTATGGGTCGAATATCACGCCCGACAAGGAACATGGCATAGGCAAGTGGACGTCGGCCGATTTCTATCGTGCCCTGCACGACGGGCTGGCCCCCGGTCATCCCCTGTACCCGGCCATGCCGTACACGTCGTACCGCGGCATCACGCGCCAGGACAGCGACGCGATGTTCGCCTATCTGGGCAGCCTCAGGGCGGTGCCGCAGCCCGACAAGAAGAACACTTTCACCTTCCCGTATTCCGCGCGTGCCTTGATGCGTGGCTGGAATTTCCTGTTCCTGGGGGATTCTCTGCCGGATGCGTCCAAGGGCGCCTCGACGCAGTGGGTGAGGGGGCGCTACCTGGCCAATGCGCTGGGTCACTGCACCGAATGCCACACGGCACGCGGCGCCCTGGGCCAGCTCGACCTTCGCGCCACGCTGGCCGGCGGCGACCTGGGCCGGATTCATGCCCCCGACATCACGCCCGCTGGGCTGGCCGCGCGCGGCTGGAGCGCGCAGGACCTGAAGCAGTTCCTGGCGCATGGGGTGGCGCCGCAAGGCTCGGTCTACAGTGACATGTACGAGGTGTTCCACCTGAGCACGCGCCACCTGACACCAGCGGACAATGCGGCGCTGGTCGCGTACCTGACCGGCGACTCGCCGCCGGCTCCGGCGCCGCTGGCCAAGGCCGCCGCCGGCCAGACCGTCGAGGCGGGGCGTCTGCATTATCTGGCCCTGTGCGCCGGCTGCCACGCCGCCGACGGCCAGGGCAAACCCAACGTGTCGGTCGCGATGCGGGCCAACAGTACGCTGCGCGATGCCGATCCCCACAATCTGGTCGCCGTCATGCTCGACGGCATCGGCGCCCAGACGTTCACGGGCAACGCGGCAATGCAGGCCATGCCGGGGTTTGCGCCCCGGCTCGACGACCAGGCCATGGCCGACCTGGCGAATTACCTGCGTGTGACATGGGGCGGGCACAAGGGCGACGTGACGCCCGCCATGGTGGCAGGCATGCGCGGCAAATAGCGGCCCGGCTTTTTGCGCAAGCGCGCACGGAAACCGGGCGAAGTCAGGTCGGGGTTGTTTATGTCGTGAGCGCAGCCTTGACACGCGCGGGGGTGAACGGCACCGTGCGCACATGCTTGCCAGTGGCGTCGAAGATCGCGTTGGCGATGGCGGGGGCGATCACCGCACAGGTCGGCTCGCCCGCACCCCAGGCTGGCTTGTCGGGCCGGTTGATGAGCACGATCTCGATCTTGGGCACGTCGGGAAAAGTGAGGATGGGGTAACTGGCCCAATCAAGGCTGGTCACGTGCGAACTGTCCCACTTGACTTCCTCGAGCAGGGTGCGTGATGTCGTCTGGATGACGTTGCCCTCGATCTGTGCCTTGACGCCGTCAGGGTTGACGATGAGGCCGCAGTCGTGTGCGATCACGAAGCGCGTGACGCGCACCTTGCCGGTGGCACGGTTTACCTCGACCTCGCATATTGCCGATACATACGTGCGACTGTTGTCATAGAACACGTAGGTAAAGCCATGCCCCTTGAGCACGTCGCCGGTGGTGTCCTTTTGTGGCGATGCGCGACTGACCCAATTTGCCTGTTTGACACAGGCCTGGATGCACGCGGCACCGCGTTCATCCTTCAGGTGGCTGAGCCGGAAGGCGATCGGATCCGTGCCGGCCGCGGCGGCCAGTTCGTCCATGAAACACTCATTGGCGTAGGTATTCTGAAGGCGACCGGGACCACGCAGCCAAGCCGGCCGGAAAGGGGTGGTTTCCAGCCTGTGGACCGTGGCGAGCACATTCGGGAAGCTATAGGGCGGTTCGGCATCGTTTTCCATCGAGCCGGCGTTCATGTTGTCTGCTGTTTGGACCGAAGCATCCTTGTGCTCAAGGCTGTCCGCCAGCAACGGGACATTGGCCAAACCACCGATACGGGCTGGCAGCCACGTGACGAAATTCCAGGCTCGCACATGGCCAGCCTCGTCCAGTGCGCCTTCCATGTCGGCGACGTAGGGTGGCGCCTTGGGGTCCCATCCGTGTTCGTCGGCACGCATCCATTGCACTCGCACTGGCTTGCCTAACGCGTGCGACAGTAGCGCCGCGTCAGCCGAGGCGTCCTCGTGGCCATTACGGCCGTAACAGCCTGCACCCTCGATATAGATGATGTGCACTTGTTCGGGTTTGAAACCAAGCATCTTGGCGATCTGGCCCTGCAGCCAATGCGGGCTTTGCGAGGCCGACCAGATTCGCGCATGATCCTTGCCGATGTCCGCGACGGAACACGATGGGCCGATTGAGCCGTGCGTCTGCACGGGATATTCGTAGCTGGCTTTGAGCGATTTCGCGGCAGACCGGATGACGCCGGGCGCATCGCCCACGTTTTTCGGGGTGACGGTTTGCTTGACAGCCGTCTTTTTCACATCTTGATAGACCTGCGCCATCGCAGGCAATCCAGCCCAGTCCGACCACTTGCACTTGATGGCTTGAGAGGCGCGGATGGCGCCCCATTCGGTCCGTGCCACTACGCCGACGAAGTTGCCCTTGACCACGGTCGTGACGAAGCCGGGCACTTTGCGGGCGGCACTGTCGTCCACTGACTCAAGATTGGCGGCCATCCCCGTTGGGCGCACGACGCGCGCATGCAGCATGCCGGGCAACTTGAAGTCCTGCATGAAAGTGAACTCGCCAGTGACCTTGCCGGGGATGTCGACGCGAGCAATCGACTTGCCGACAATCGAGTAGGCATCTGGTTGTTTCACTGGCACTTTGTCATCGAAGGCCACATCCAGTGTGTCGCCTTTGGCAAGGTCTGAGTAGGCGAGCTGTTTGCCGCCACTATGGATCAAGCCATTTTCAACCTTGAGCGTATCTGCCGCCACACCGAGTTTCCGGGCGGCGAGGTTCAGCATGGCGCGACGTGCGCATGCGGCGGCTTTGCGCATTTGTGCGCCACCGGCCTGAATGGTGAGGCTGCCCCATGTCGGCCCTTGATCGGGGGTGAGTTGCGTGTCACCCTGCACAATGGTGACTGACTGGAACGGCACATCGAGCTCGTCGGCAACAATCTGGGCCAGAGCGGTTTCGACGCCAGTACCCAGGTCGACCTTGCCGGTGTAGGCGGTGACATGCCCATTGCGATCAATAGTGAGCCAAGCGTCGACTTTCTTGAAGTCTTTCGGTTTTGTCGTGCCGTGGGCGGCCGCCACAGCTTGCGCAACGGGGCCCGCGAAGGAGAAGCCCACCGCCAGCCAGCCGCCCGTCTTGAGAAGCTGCCTGCGGGTAAGGTCGAAATTGAGGTGGTTGTCCATGCTATGCCTCTTTTGCCGCGAGCATGACGGCATCGACTATGCGCACATGGGTGCCGCATCGACATAGGTTATAGGCTAGAGCCTGGCGCACGTCCTCGGCGCTCGGGTGTGGATTCTTGTCGAGGAATGCCTTGGCCGTCATGATCATGCCATTGATGCAGTATCCACACTGCGCGGCCTGCGCGTCGATGAACGCTTGCTGGATTTTATGTGGATGCTGGCTGGAGCCAAGGCCTTCGAGTGTGACTATCTCTTTGCCGACCGCCGCCGATACCGGAAAGACGCATGAGCGGGTTGCGTTGCCATCCATGATTACGGTGCAGGCACCACATTGCCCCAGGCCGCAGCCGAAACGCGGACCCTTGAGGTTGAGATCGTCGCGCAAAACATAAAGCAGCGGCGAGTCGGGTTCCGCCTCCACTTTCTGCTCGCGACCGTTGACTTTGAGAGTGAAGTGCTTCATGGCGTCTTTGGCTCCGGTTGTGTGTCAGCGAGAAGCTTCCAAAAAATCCGATAGGCCGCATTTGAGGAATTATTCTACGCGTTTGCTTTGCGAACACATAACATATTTTCGCAGGCTATATGAAGCGGGACGGACGTGCTTGGGTCCGCAGCACATTCCAGCGTCACCGCTCCGCCCACTCAAATACCGCCGCCAGCATCCCGGATGCATGGCAGGTTCCGGCCCCGCAGTTGCGTGTTCAAATTAGCCAGGCATCGAACACGGCACTAGGGAGCCTCTGAACAAGTCGAGCGGCAAGCAAGCGCGGTGATTTGTTCAGAGGCTCCCTAGATATCGAGCACGATTTTGCCGAAATGCCGCCCGCTGGCCTGGTGCTGGAAGGCGGCAACGATCTCGTCCAAGGGAAAGTGCCGATCAATCACGGGTCGCAGGCCCGTGGCTTCGATGGCACGGATGAAATCCTGCTGTTGGCGGCGGTTGCCGACCAGTATGGCTTGCAGGCGCACCTGCCGGGACAGGGCCTGCGACAACGGCAGCTGGCTGGTGCGACCACTAAGCACACCAATCACGGCGATATGGCCGCCCACTCGACTGGCGGTGATGGACTGTGCCAACGTCGCTGGTCCGCCGACCTCGACGACATGATCGACGCCGCGACCATCGGTCAGGCGCCGGACGGTTGTCCCCCATTCAGGGTCGTCACGATAGTTGATCACCGCGTCGGCACCCAGCGCCCTCAGCTTATCGAGCTTTTCGTCGCTGGACGAGGTTGCGATCACCTGCGCTCCCGCGCGCTTGGCCAGTTGCAGGGCAAAGATGGAGACCCCGCCCGTGCCTTGAACCAGAACGGCCTCGCCAGACTTCAGTTGGCCGTTTTCGAACAAGGCGCGCCAAGCCGTGAGGCCGGCGGTGGTGAGAGTTGCGGCTTCCGCATGGCTATAGCCGTGTGGCGCATGCGTGAATGCGGTGGCGGGCATCGTTGCCTGTTCGCGCGCGTACCCGTCGATACCGTCTCCCGGTGTACGGCCAAACCCGGCATGCCTGGGGTTGCCATCCAGCCAGTCGGGGAAGAAGGTGCTGACCACATGATCGCCGATGGCGAATTCCTCGACGCCCGCGCCCACGGCGATGATCTCGCCAGCGCCGTCGGACATGGGGATGCGCTGCTCGCTGGGCGGCATTCTTCCGCTCACCACACCCAAGTCGTGATAGTTCAGTGAACTGGCGCGGATGCGCACGGCAACCTCGCCGACACCTGGGGGCCTGGGCTCGCTTGCGCCCATCATTACCTTGTCGAAGCCGCCACCGGCCTGAACGTAAATGGTCTTGATACTCATGTAGCCTCCAAAGGGTGAATCCGGTTTTGAACCAACGCACCGGTGCTGTCAAGGCGGCAGACATGACTATCACCGCCGAGAGCGGGTGGATGGGGTATGAGTATAGTTAAACCATCGGGCCGGTACAGGAGCACTGTGGCGGGTACCTATCGCCGTGGGCCGACTTGAGCGCAAGGGAGATCATGGTTTACCCGTAGTCTCGTCGACTGTTTGACGTCGGAAACCCCGTCTTCTCCTGTGTGGGGCGGGCGGCCATTCCAAAAAGCGTACAGCCGACCACTATTATTCGTTCGACGCGCCGAATGCGCGTCATGGATACTTGGTTCCCGTGAGGTGGACAAAACACGGTGACAAGAACCATTCGGCATGAACTACAGCTTCGACTTCAGCTTCATCGGCGCGTATTGGCCCAGCCTGCTCCATGGCCTTTGGGTGTCGACCGAGCTGTCCATCATTTCCTTGATCGGCGGATTCGTGCTCGGTGTGGCGCTGGCCGTGGCCCGTAGCCAAGGCTCGCCTCTTGCGCGCCGCCTGGCCGCCGGCTTTGTGGATCTGACACGCAACACGCCATTGATCGTGCAGACTTTCTGGCTGTTCTTCGGGCTCTCGGCGCTGGGCTTCCTGGTGCCCGCGTTCTATGCCGCCGTGGTCGCGCTGTCCATCAACACCTCGGGGTATACGTGCGAGATCGTGCGGGCGGGGATCGACGCCGTGCACTATGGGCAGAAAGAAGCCGCCGCGTGCCTGGGTCTGCGCCGCGGGCAGGTCATGCGCCACGTCGTGCTGCCCCAGGCGATAGAAAAGATGTACCCGTCCCTCATCAGCCAGTTCGTGCTGATGATGCTGGCCTCGTCGATCATGTCGCAGATTTCCGTCGAGGAACTCACGGCCATCGGGCTGGAGATCCAGAGCCGGACTTTTCGTGGTTTCGAGGCCTATGTGGTCATCGCCGTCATTTATCTGGTGATGTCCTGGCTGCTGAGGCTTGTCATGGCGGGTTGCTACAACCTGGCATTCCCGAAACAACGGCACCTCGCAAGAGCCAGATCGTCCGTGGGCGGACGGGTGAAAACGGGCCGTGTCGGCGGCGCGACAGCCAGCGAGGTGAAGTCATGATCCTGGGTGTGACGTACAGCCAATGGCTGTTCATTCTGATCGGTGCCGGCTGGACGCTGGTGTTGTCGATTCTCGGCTTTGTCGGCGGTACGGTGGTGGGGTTGCCTGTGGCCATCGCGCGGACGTCCCACGGGTGGTTTTTCAGAATTCTGAGCGCCGGCTATGTGAAGCTGATCCAGGGCATCCCGCTGCCGGTGGTCATGTTCATCTGCTATTTCGGTATCAGCATCGCCGGGTACGATCTGCCCGCCCTGGTGGCCGCCGGAATCGCCATGACGTTGTATTCCAGCGCCTTCCTGGGGGAAATCTGGCGGGGCTGCATCGAAGCCATTCCCCGCACCCAATGGGAAGCCTCGGAAAGCCTGGCCCTGAGGAAATTCCAGGTCCTGGCGCATGTCATATTGCCGCAGGCGCTCCGTGTCGCGATTCCCCCCACCGTGGGCTTTCTGGTCCAGATCGTGAAGAACACGTCGTACGCGGTGGTCATCGGGTTCTTCGACCTCACCTATTCGTCGCGCGTCATCAACAACTCGACGTTCAAGCCGTTCGTCGTGTTCACCGTGGCGGCGCTGATCTATTTTGCCATGTGCTATCCGCTGTCAATCCTGTCGTACCGTCTGGAGCGCAAGCTCAAGCGGCATTCCAGGTCGTGAGGGTTTTATGAGTCCGCGAGTCCGTTTCCAGAACGTCAGGAAATCCTTTGGGGATCTGGAAGTCCTGAAAGGCATCTCACTGGAAGTCCCCAAAGGCAATGTCGTCGCCCTGATCGGCCAGAGTGGCTCCGGCAAGAGCACGGCGCTGCGCTGCATCAATGGCCTGGAGGAAATCGATGGCGGCGAGCTGTACGTCTGCGACCGGGCGTTGCATGCGAAGGATTGCGATATCCCGGCCCTCAGGCTGCAGGTCGGGATCGTGTTCCAGAGCTACAACCTATTTCCCCACTTGACCGTCGAAAAGAACATCACGCTGGCGCCGCGCAAGGTCAAGAACGTCGGGCGCAAGGAAGCGCAGGAACTGGCCGCGCATGTGCTGGGCCAGGTGGGGTTGTCCGACAAGATCGATGCGTATCCCGACCAGCTCTCGGGGGGGCAGCAGCAGCGTGTCGCCATTGCCCGATCGCTGGCCATGCAACCCGAATTGATGCTGTTCGACGAGGTGACATCCGCCCTGGATCCGCAGATCACGGGTGAAGTGCTGAAGGTGATCGAAGGACTGGCCAAGGGCGGCATGACGATGGTGCTGGTGACGCATGAAATGGGTTTCGCGTCGGCCGTGGCGGACCAGATCATCTATATGCGGGAGGGGGTTGTCTGGGAGTCCGGTGATCGAAACCTATTGAAGAATCCGGCCACCCCCGAACTGCGGCAGTTCATCAGCAACGGCCTGTGAGCGGCCATATCCCATTCATCACGAAGTTTTTTCAAACGATAACAACGGAGCAAGACATGCAGATTTTCAAGACCCTTCCCACGCTGGCCCTTTGCATCGCGGCGACGGCCTGCGCGTTCACCGCGCAGGCGAACGAGCTGACCAGCATTCAGAAAAAGGGCGAGATCCGAATTGGTGTCGACATCAGCGCCCCCCCTTACGGCATGGTCGACAAAGATGCCAAGAAGACGGGGTTTGATGTCGATTCAGCGCGCCTGCTTGCCAAGGATCTGGGGGTGAAGCTGGTGATCGTCCCCGTGACCGGCCCGACCCGGGTGCAGTACTTGCGCACCAACAAAGTCGACGCGATCATGGCGTCGTTCTCGATCACCGCCGAACGCAAGAAGGTCATCGACTTTTCCGAACCGTACGGCGTGGTTCCCGTCGTGGTGTTCGGGCCCAAGGCCGCGAAGATCACCGGCCCCAAGGATCTGGCCAAAATGTCGATCGCGGTGACGCGCGGCACGACCAGCGACATGACGATCACTGATTCCGTGAAGGGTGTTCCAGGGGTGCGGATCGTTCGCTACGAAGACGACGCCACGTCCAATACCGCCGCGTCGACGGGGCAGCAGAAAGTGCTGGTGGGCGCTCCCAGCGTGTTGCCGGAGATCCTCAAGGCGAATCCAAAAGCCGATCTTGCCTACAAATACACGGCCACGCAGTTCCCGATGGGGGTGGGCATTCGCCAGAACGAGCCGGCATTCAAGGCCCGCATCAATAAATGGGTGTCGACCAATCTCAAGAATGGCCAGCTCAATGCGATCTACAAGAAATATTTCTTCGGTCAGTCATTGCCCGAGAACATGCTGAAGTAATTGAAAGCCATGTCCAAAAGCGAAAAATTCCTGATCCTCAATCCCGCGGACGATGTCATGATCGCCCTGCGGGACCTGTCAAAGGGTGACCGCGTCAACAACCTGGAGCTGCTCAACCCGGTTCCGCTGGGGCACAAGATCGCCCTCAGGGCGGTGGCCAGTGGGCAACCCGTTAGACGCTACGGGCAGATCATCGGGTTCGCCACCCGGGATATCGCCGCCGGCCAGCATGTGCATATGCATAACATGGAGTTCCGCGAGTTCGACAAGGACTATCGGTTCTCACAAGACTATGTGCCGACCCGCGTGGCCGACAAGCCCGATACCTTCATGGGTATCGTCCGGCCCGATGGGCGGGTGGCGACGCGCAATTACATCGGCATCCTGACGTCGGTGAACTGCTCGGCCACGGTCGCGCATGCCATCGCGGACCAGTTCAGGCGCGATATTCATCCTGAAGCGCTGGCGGCCTACCCCAACGTGGATGGCGTCGTGGCGCTGACCCACGGCGTCGGGTGTGGGATCGACGCGTCCGGAGAAGGGCTGAAGGTGCTGCAGCGAACGATCGCCGGATACGTCCGGCATCCGAATTTCGCGGGCTTGCTGATTATCGGTCTCGGCTGCGAGACCAACCAGATTTCGGTCATGATGAAGGCGCATGCGCTGCGGGAAGGCAGCAACCTGCATACGTTCAATATCGAGGACGTCGGCGGCACGCCCAAGAGCATCGCCAAGGGCGTGGAGCTGGTCAAAGGCATGTTGGCCGAGGCCAACAGGGCGGAACGCACGCCCGTCCCCGTCAGTCATCTGAAAATCGGCTTGCAGTGTGGTGGTTCCGACAGTTTCTCCGGGATCACCGCCAATCCGGTGCTGGGCGCCGCCGTGGACATCCTGGTGCGCAACGGTGGCACGGCGATTCTTTCGGAAACCCCCGAGATCTACGGCGCGGAACACCTGCTCACCTGTCGCGCGGCGACGCCCGCTGTTGGCAAGAAACTGGTCGATATTTTCGGATGGTGGGAAGACGTGTGCCATCGCAACCACGCGTCGATGAACAACAACCCGTCCGCCGGCAACAAGAAGGGGGGGCTGACCACCGTTCTGGAGAAATCGCTCGGTGGCGTGGCCAAAGGCGGCACGACGGGCTTGATGGAAGTCTACGACTACGCGGAACCTGTCCAGGCCCCCGGCCTGGTGTTCATGAACACGCCGGGCTATGACCCCATGTCCGCCACCGGCCAGGTGGCGGGCGGCGCCAACATCATCTGCTTCACGACGGGCCGTGGTTCCGCATTCGGCTGCGTGCCGTCCCCGTCGCTCAAACTGGCGACCAACACCGTCTTGTGGGATCGTCAGCGGGACGACATGGACATCAATTGCGGAACGGTCGTGGACGAAGGTGCCGATATTCAGCAACTGGGGCGGGAATTCTACGAGATGATACGCCGCTGCGCCTCCGGCGAGCGCTCAAAGAGCGAGATCTATGGCTATGGACAAAACGAGTTCGTGCCCTGGCAACCCAGTGTGATCTGCTGATTGTTTTAAAAGTCGAGAATGT
>DASTNK010000033.1:0-22428 GCA_035720945.1 Burkholderiaceae bacterium | reverse complement strand
TTTTCCGTTCACCTGCGAACCCAGTTCGACCGCCTGCGGGGAGACCTTTCCATCTTTCACGAGCATCAGCGTGCTGAGACCATCGGCCGTGCGCTGCACAGCCTGCTGCGGCACCATGAGCGCGTCATTGCTGACCCCCTGCTCAAGCTGGACACGCACATACATGCCCGGCAACAGCAAGCCATCGGGGTTGGGGAATTCGGCACGCAAATTGACCTGGCCCGTGGTCGGGTCGACGCTGATGCCGGAAAACAGCAGTTTCCCCTCGTGCTTGTAGCGCGAACCATCTTCGAGCAAGGCTATGGCCTTGGCAGCGCCAGCGTCCACCTGCTTGAGTCGCCCACTGGCTAGAGCTCTGCGCATTCGCAGGACCTCGGTGGTGGAACGAGTAAGATCAATGTAGACACGGTCTATTTGTTGAACCGCCGCCAGCTGCGTGGCGGAACTCGCGCTGACCAGCGCGCCGACAGTGACCAGCGCCTTGCCGATGCGCCCGGTGATAGGGGAATCCACTTTGGTGTAGCCCAGGTTGATCCGGGCCGTTTCAAGCGTAGCCTTGGCCCCCGCCACCGCGGCCTCGGACTGAGCGGCCTGGGCCACG
The DNA here is from genome assembly GCA_035720945.1 of Burkholderiaceae bacterium. GTDB lineage: Bacteria > Pseudomonadota > Gammaproteobacteria > Burkholderiales > Burkholderiaceae_B > SCQX01. Next base: position 21,827 of record DASTNK010000033.1, on the reverse strand, counting down.
GCATTGTCATAGTCCTGCTTGCTGACCGCGTTCACCTTGACCAGCTTCGCATAGCGCTCGGCCAGCGAGCGGGCGCTGCGCACGTTCGCCTGTGCCTGCTTGAGCTGGGCGGCGGCCTGATCCCGCGCGGCGATGTACGGCGCCGGGTCGATCGTGAACAGCAGTTGCCCTTTCTTGACCAGGCCCCCCTGTTCGAAATTGATTTTCGTGACGATGCCCGTGACGCGCGCCAGGATCTGCGCATCCTCGATGGCCTCGACGCGACCAGGCAGATTATCGTAAATGGTCACCTTGGTGGGCTCCACCTTGACCACGCTGACCGGCACCTTCATGCCACCATGGCCTTGCGGCGGCGCTTTGCCGCAGGCGGTCAGAAACACAAAAACCGAAGACACAACGGCAATACGCATGACGCGCACGCCGGACAGTATTTTCAGGGACATTCAGGACTCCTCACTGATCGTACGCGCGCAAAGCTCTCCAATATTGCTGCCCATTTGCGCGCGGAACCGTCGTGATGGGTGATATTTGGGCGAAATAAGCGAGTATAAAACGAAATCGGACAGTTACCGTTTGACACCGGGGAAACCAGGCCAACAAACCACTTCAGATCGTTACCGGCTTGCGGGGTCGAGCCGCCAGGGTTGATTCAATGCACCACCACGCGGGCGGACGCCAGGACCGTGTCCGGCAGTTTCACACCCTGTTTCGCGGCTGCGCTCAGGTTGACATAGATCGCAGGCGTCGCCACGGCGACCGTGGGAATGTTCCCTGGCCTGGCTCCTCTTAGAATCCGCGCGGCGATCTTCCCCGCGTGCATCCCCAACCCGTGATAATCGATGCCCACCGCCGCGACGGCGCCTCGTTTCACATCCGACACGTTGCTGGCGATCAGTGGGATCTTCATCATGTCGCACAATCCCACCAACATGCCATACGTCGATTCCACGATCGCATCGTTGTCGGTATAGATGGCATCCACCTTGTCGACCAAGCTGCGCGCCGCGGCGCCCACGTCCGCCTGGCGCGTCGCCACCGCGTCGACAAGCGTCATGTCATCACCCGGGAGCATGCCGCGCAGGTGCTTGACCAGCGCGGCCGAATCCTCATGGCGCGGGTCGTACACCATGCCGACACGCCGCGCGCCCGGAATGAGCTGCTTGATCAGCGTGACACGCGTCTGCGCATCCGTCGCGTCGACCACCCCGGTCAGGTTCGTGGCCGATGCGTCCTGCGTGTCGACGAGCCCCGCCGCGACCGGATCGCCCACTATCACGTAGACGATGGGGATGGTCGCGGTCGCCGCCTTCGCCGCGCGAGCCGCCGCGAGACCAACAGCCACGATGACATCAGGCTTGCGCGCCGCCACGTCCCGCACGCCTTGGGTGGCCGCGTCCCCGTCCGCCAGAGTCCGGAAGTTGAGATTGAAGTGCTTGAGCCGCGTCAGGCCTGAATTGGCCAGCGCATCCTTGATGCCCTGCTCGACCGCCGCCTGGCCCGGGAACCCATCACCGGAAACCACGTCCACCGTGCGCGCGCGCGCAGCCCCCGTCGCCACCGCAAGAGCGACTATGACGGCGGTCACGACGAGTCGAATACACCTCATGGAAACAACTCCTGATACGGATAGGGCCATCAGGCCTGGAATGTGGGGGCACCCGCACGACGGGCCAGCAGCGCCCTGGCCCACCGACGCGCCGGCAGGCCCGTCTCGGCCTCAACCTGGGCGGCCCGCTCGATGAAGCGGCGCACCGACACCTCAAGCAATGGCCCCTTCAAGGCCAGGACGACGACATTGCCCTCGTCCACTTCGGGCAGCACGAGCACGCGGTCATTGAACGCTTCGCGGATATTCGCGAGATTGCGGGCATAGCTTGGGTGATCACCGAACAGGTTCACGGTCAGCACACCGGTGTCGGCGAGCGCGCGGCGGCAATCGGAATAAAACTCGAGCGACTCGCGCACCGGCCCCTGCGCCTGACTGTCGTACAAGTCGACCATCAGCGCCAGATGCCGACCCAGGTTTCCCGGCCGCTTCAACCAGTCGGCCGCGTCGCACTGGGCCACGGTCGACCTGATCGATTCAGGCAGGCGGAAGTACGCGCGACAGATCGCCACAACGTCGGGATTCCATTCCACCGTCACGGCGGACCCGGGGGTATGCTTGAGCACGAAACGCAGCAGCGAACCGGCGCCCAGGCCCAGAATACCCATACGGCTGTCACGATCGGGCTGCAGAAACAGCAGCCAGGCCATCATCTGGCGCGTGTAGGACAGCACCAGCTCCGATGGCCGGCGGACATCCATCGCGCCTTGTATCCACTCCGTGCCGAAATGCAGGTAGCGGATCCCGCCCTGCTCGGACAGCGTTGGAACGTCGCTAGGCACGCTCAAAGATCGCGGCAATCCCCTGCCCCCCGCCTATGCACATGGTGACAAGGGCGTACCGGCCCTGGATGCGTTCGAGCTCGTACAGCGCCTTGACGGTGATGATGGCACCCGTGGCGCCTATTGGATGCCCCAGGCTGATGCCGCTGCCGTTGGGGTTGACCTTTTCCGGATCCAGACCCAGCTCCCTGCTGACCGCGCAAGCCTGGGCCGCGAATGCTTCGTTGGCTTCGACCACGTCCATCCGATCTATAGTCAGCCCCGCCTTCTCCAGTGCCAGGCGGGTCGCAGGGACGGGTCCGATGCCCATATACTTGGGGTCCACACCGGCATGCGCGTAGGCAACCAGACGGGCCATGGGCCGGGCGCCCCGGGCACGGGCCTCTTCCGACGTCATGAGCAGCACCGCCGCCGCCCCGTCGTTCAACCCCGAGGCATTGCCCGCCGTCACGGTGCCGTTTTCCTTCTGGAACACCGGTTTGAGCGACGCGAAATTGTCGGCCGTGGCGCCGAAGCGCACATGCTCATCGGTATCGAACACGACATCGCCCTTGCGCGTCTTGCGCACCACCGGCACGATCTGTTCCTTGAAACGCCCCGCCTGGATGGCGGCCTCGGCGCGATGATGGGAAGCGAGAGCGAGGGCATCCTGATCGGCCCGCGAAATCGCATATTTTGATGCGACGTTTTCGGCTGTCACGCCCATATGCACTTTGTCGAACGGATCAGACAAGGCGCCGGCCATCATGTCGAGCATGGCGCTGTCACCCATCCTGGCCCCCCAGCGTTGCGCCGGGGCGATGTAAGGCGCCCGACTCATGCTCTCGGCCCCCGCGCCGATGGCGACCTTCGCATCACCAAGAGCCAGGGACTGCGCCGCCGACACAATGGCCTGCAGACCCGAGCCGCACAACCGATTCACGTTGAACGCAGGGGTGGACTGGCCAACGCCCCCTTGCAGCGCGGCCACGCGGGACAGGTACATATCACGCGGTTCGGTGTTGATGACGTGGCCGAATACGACATGACCGACGTGTTCGCCCGCCACCCCAGAGCGGGACAACACCTCGCGCACCACCAACGCCCCCAGATCACAGGGCGGGACCTCCTTCAGGCCCCCGCCAAAATCCCCGACGGCTGTACGACACGCACCCACGACAACGACTTCCCGCATGGCATTCTCCGAAACGGTGGCTCCCGACAACCACCCGGCTGACGCGGAAGGCGGGGAAAAATGGACGTCCCGCATTGCTGCGGCGCAACCTTAATTTAACCTATTCCTTCAGGAATGAAAAAACCGCACATGATGCTCTCATGTGCGGTTTTTCGGCTATTGCGCCGACGCCAGATCAGCGTCAAAACGCTAGCCGAGCGCCAGCCACACCGTCTTGGGCTCGGTGAAGTTCTCGATGGCTGTGTCGCCGTGCTCCCGGCCAAGGCCGGAGTCACCGGCGCCGCCCCAGGGCAAGCGAATATCGGTATAACCGTAGGTGTTGATCCATACGGTGCCCGCCTTCAAGGCATGGGCCACGTGGTGCACGCGGGCGATGTCGGCACTCCAGACCCCGGCAGCGAGGCTGTAGACCGTGCCATTGGCGATGCGGATGGCATCCGCCTCATCGTCGAAGGGAATGACGCTGGCAACCGGCCCGAAGATTTCCTCCTGGGAAACCCGCATCTCGTGCTTGACGTCGGCGAACACCGTGGGGGAAACATAATACCCTTTGTCGCCAAGCCGCTCCCCCCCCGTGGCAAGTGTCGCGCCCTCCTTCTTGCCAATATCGACATACTTGAGCACGGTGTCCATCTGCCTTGCCGAAACCAGAGGCCCCATGTTGGTATCGGCCGCGGAGGGGGCGCCCACTCGCATGGACTTGGCGCGCTTGACGAGCTTGTCGACCACCTCGTCGTACACCTTGCGCTGGGCCAGGATGCGTGAACCCGCCGAACAGACCTGTCCGGTGTTGAAAAAGATGCCCGAGGCGGCGGCGCGCACTGCGGCGTCGACGTTGGCATCGTCGAAGATCAGGTTGGCCGACTTGCCACCGAGTTCAAGCGTCACCCGCTTGAAATTGCCCGCCGCGCCGCGCATGATGCCGCGCCCCACGCCTGGCGAGCCGGTGAACGTGACCTTGTCGACGCCAGGATGTTGTACCAATCCCTCGCCCACCACGCTGCCCTTGCCCGTGACGATATTCAGCACGCCTGGCGGTACACCGGCCTCGAGCGCCAGTTCGGCGGCGCGCATGATGGACAGCGGCGTGATCTCGGCCGGTTTGACGACCAGCGTGCAGCCACACGCGAGTGCCGGGGCGATCTTCCACATGCCGATCATCAGCGGAAAATTCCATGGAATGATGACGCCCACCACCCCCACCGGCTCGCGGCGGGTGTAAGTGAGCGCATCGGGGCGGACGGGCACGACCGACCCGTTGATCTTGTCGGCCCAGCCGGCGTAGTAGCGGATGGTGTCGATGACGGCGGGAAAATCCTGGCGGCGCACAGCGCTGATCGGCTTGCCGGCGTCGCGGCTCTCCAGCGCCACGATTTCTTCCTGATGCTGCTCTAGAAGATCCGCGAAACGATACAGGATACGGCCTCGATCGGCCGCACGCATGTTGGCCCAGCCATCGAGCGCCGCACGCGCGGCGGCCACACCAGCATCGACGTCGGCCTGGTTGCCCGAGGCGATCATGGCGATAGGGGTTTCATCGGACGGATCGAGGTCCAGATCATAGTCGCCCGAGGCGGGTCGGACGCGACGGCCATTGATGAGCAGATCATGATTCTGCAGGGTTGAGGGATGATTCATGCTGTTTTGCTCCTGGTCTGGATGGATATCCGGTGATTCATGATAAGAATGTCAATCAGGTACTGCTGTCGATAACGCGCCATCCCCCCGTGTCTCTTGCCGACAGCCCCCGCGCCATCCACAGTGCGGGGGCTGTCGAGGTGATTATTCGCCGGCCTGCTCGGACAGCACGGTATGCGCGCCAACCGGCAACGTCGCACCCACCTTGCTCGGGGCATGCGTCTGGCTTTCGATCCAGCGCTTGCGCATCGGGAACAGGACGAACTTGGCGCAGAAGGCGGCCACGATGGCCATGGTGGCCGCCGCGATGAACACGCGGTCCCAGCGACCGCCTGCGGCCAGCAAGGCGGCCACAGGCACCAGCAGGGAAGACGTACCCTTCGCGGTGTAAAGAAGCCCATTGTTGACCGTGGCGTACTGAGTACCGAATGTATCGCCCGAGATTGCCGGGAAGATGGAGAAGATCTCGCCCCAGCACAAGAAGATGAGCGGCGCGAAGATCAGGAACCCGGCCGGGTGATGCCCGAAATGCATCAGGCCCAGCATCGCCAACCCTTCGCACGTGAAAATGATGAACATCATGTTCTCACGTCCGATCAAATCGGAAATCCAGCCCGAAAGCGGACGAGTGAAACCATTGCACAAGCTGTCTATCGACAGGGTCATGGTAAGCAACGGCAGGGTCAGGCCAAAGAGGGTGATGGGCATGTTGTCCAGGCCGAAATCCCTGGCGATGGGCGCGATCTGGGCGGTGGCCATGATCCCACCGGTGGCCACGGCAACGAAAATGGCGTACATCACCCAGAACACGGGGGTTCGAACCATCTTCTGAGGGGGGGTGTTGACCTGCGACGCCATGTTCATCTTCGACACCCTCACACCCTTGGGCGCCTTGCGACGGATCAGGAACATGGACAGGATGAATATACCCACACCTTGCGCAATGCCGAAGAACATGAAGGTCTGCTCATAGCCGGACGTATGAATCATGTGGGCGATGGGAATGACCGTGAGCGCCGCGCCGGCGCCGAAGCCCGCGGCCGTCAGGCCAGCCGCCAGACCACGTTTGTCCGGAAACAGCTTCAGGGCATTGCCCACGCAGGTGCCATACACACAACCCGCGCCCAGGCCCGCCAGCAAGCCGCCCAGATACAACGCCGGCAGTGATTGCGCCGTGGAATCCACGATCCAGGCCAGCGCCGCCAGTATCGCCCCCGCCGCCACCACAGGGCGGGGTCCGAACCGGTCAACCAGCCAGCCTTCCACCGGCACGAACCAGGTTTCGACCAGAATGAAGATCGCGAACGCAACCTGGATGTCGGCGCGGGTCCAGCCGTGCCTGGTCGAGATCGGATTCACGAACAGCGTCCAGCCATATTGCAGATTGGCCACCAGCGCCATACAGACGATGCCTATGACAAGCTGCACCCATCTTTTCGTATAAAACGGGCCGGATTCAAGTCCGGCGTCTTCCTGCTGAGTCATCATGATTTGTCTCCGTTCTATGTTCATCGCGCGAACCTCCCGGGCTTCGACACGAGCAAGTGACCACCGCACCCACAACGACCTTTGGCCGCCACCGCAACAGCACACCGCGCTGTCTGAAACGTGTAATGAATCTGAGATTGGCTTCCGGGGAAGCCCAGCCTGGAAAACGCGGCCTGAGACGGCGCTCACCGGGATTAATCCTAAAATCAAAGTTAAATAAATAAAAATTAAAGTTTCTTTATATAATCATTCACAGCTACTTATGTACTGCGGGTTTACACCATGAAAAACGCCACTTTGAGACAGCTTAAAGTCTTTGAAACCGTCGCCCGGCAACTGAGTTTCTCGCGTGCCGCCGAAGAACTGCACCTGACCCAGCCCGCTGTCTCCACCCAGGTCAAGCAACTGGAGGGCCACGCCGGGCTGCCGTTGTTCGAGCAACTGGGCAAGAAAATCTACCTCACGCCCGCTGGCGGTGAAATGCTGCATTACGCCCGCTCCATCATCGGCCAGTTCCGCGAGGCGGAAGAAGCCATGGTCCGGTTCAAAGGCATTTCCGGCGGTAAATTGAATGTCGCGGTGATCAGCGCCGGCGACTATTTCTTTCCCCGCCTGCTCGCGAACTTCACGCGCCGACACGCCGGCGTGATCCTGAACCTGGCCGTTCACAACCGTGAGGAGTTGCTGCACCAGTTGTCGGCGAACCTCACCGACCTGGCCGTCATGGTGCGCCCGCCCCTGGATATGCCCACAGTCAACGAACCCATCGCCCCCCACCCCTATGTGATCGTCGCGGCGCCCGGCCACCCTCTCGCGAAGAAAAAGAACATCTCGTTGAACCGCCTGGCGCAGGAGCCTTTCATCGTGCGGGAAAAAGGTTCCGACACCTGGAACTCCATGCAGGAAGGTTTCGCCGGAAGGCTGCCGAACCTCAAGATTTTCATGGAAATCAGCAGCACGGAAACCATCAAACAGGCCGTCATCGCGGGCATGGGAATCAGCTTCCTGTCGATTCACACCGTGTCGCTGGAACTGCAGGTCGGCAACCTGGTCGTGCTCGACGTGGAGGGCTTCCCGATCATGCTCAACTGGTACTTGGTGCATAGAAAGAACAAACGGCTGCCACCGGTCGCGCTGGCCTTCAAGAATTTCCTGCTTGAAGACGGCGCCCGCCTGATCGCCAAGTACACCCACCTGCCATGGGAAACCCAATCCATTCATGATCATTTATGATTTTTCAATAAATCTTTAATTATCATATATTCTCGATGTTCTCTATGCTTGGTGTCATCAGGAACCGATGATTGCCAACAGGAGGTATCGATCATGCAAACCACGCAACTTCCCTTGCCTGTCCAAGCGCGCCACCCAGTGGTTCCACGCTCCGACGACGACGCGCGACTGAAGGCGTACAACGCGGTTTTCAGCGAGCTGGGCCTGCGTTTCCGCTGGAACGCGGCAACCCTCGACTGGATGGCCGGCCTGGACTGCGATACTGAAGAAGCTCGTATCGCCATGTACCTGGAAACGTCCCAGCCCCACCTGCTCACCGCCTACGACATCGACTTCCTCAGCCACCTCATTTACGACATGAAAAACAAGCACAGCGACAACTTTGGTGTGCTGGCCGCGGCCTGATGTTTCCTCACAAGAGTCAGCTCAAAGCGCTGACTTCACGGCGGGCCACGGCCCCGTTCTTTTCCAGAACGGGGCCGCCTGCCTTGCGGCCGACGAAGTCCCGTTCAGTTCAAACAGCCAACGCGAGAATTCGATCGTCAACACATCGACGGTCGTAATGCCCCCATCCCGCCCCTTGATCCATCCTCTTCGTTCATCCCTCCATCACGTTGGTGAGCGAGCCAATACCTTTGATCGTCACTGTCACAGAAGCGCCCGATTTCATCGACCCCACCCCCAGCGAGGTGCCACAGGCGATCACATCGCCAGGCTCGAGCGTCATGTCCCGTGACAACAAGCTCACCAATGCCTCGGGCCGGAACACCAGATCCGACAAGGGATAATTCTGGCGTTCCACGCCATCGAGGGTCGTCACAACGTTGGCCGCCCGCCAGTCGAATCCGGGCACGATGACCGGGCCGAGGACGCCAAACGTGTCAAAACTCTTCGCCCGGGTCCACTGCGCGAAATTGGCGTCTTCATTCAGTAGTTCGATAGCCGTCACGTCGTTCACACATGTATAGCCAAAGATATGGTTGGCCGCCGCGCCCGGCTCGACGTTGCGACAAGTCTTCCCGACCACGATGCCCAACTCCCCTTCATAGGCGATCTTGCCGGGGTAACTGGCCGGACGCTCGATGGTCGCACCGGCGCCGCACACTGATGTGGATGGCTTGATGAGGAACAAGGGATGGGACGGCACAGCCTTCCCGATCTTCGCCGCCAGTGCGTGGAAGTTGTTCCATAGGGCAACGATCTTGCCCGGCTGACACGGACTGAGCACGGTGACATCCGGCAATGACAGGCGGCCCCCTGTGGGCGTGGGTGAATCGAACATGTCGCCCTCGTGCTCGTGAATGCAGCCTTCCTCGTCCAGCAGGCCAAAACCGGGGCCGCGTTGCGGCGAGACATAGCGTATCCAGGAAGTCATGCGGTCTCCGTCAGGGAAATGGGTGCGCGCCCCTGGCGCGGAAATCGTGGCGCGGGGTGCGGCCCCGCGCCACGATTCCTCACACAGCACCTTCGGCGTGGAGTTTCTCGATCTCTGCTGCGCTCTTGCCGAGCCAGGACAGGATCTCGTCGGTGTGCTCGCCCAGCAGGGGAGAGCGTTGGACATCGACCGGCGAATCCGACAGTGTCACCGGACAGCCGAGCTGCACATACTCGCCGCGCGTCGGGTGATCCAGCTTGACCAGATAACCGCTGTCATACAGCCCCTGGTCTTCGATCAGATCCTTGGTGGACAGGATGGGACCGCACGGCACATTGACCGCATTGAGCGCTTCCATGACCTGGAACTTGGTCCGCTGCCTGGTCCACTCCTCGACGATGGCGAAACACTCCGGTAAACGCTTGAGGCGCGCCTCGGGCGTGGCATAGTCGGGGTGCGTGATCAACTCTTCCCGGCCGCACAGTTTCATCAAGGGCTCCCAACCCTGGGGCTGGATGATCACATAGGCGTAATCATTCGGGCCTCCCGGCGCGCAATGCAACGCCTCGCCAGGTTGGCCGCCACCCGACGCATTGCCGGCCCGTGGCACATAGTCGTGGAACTCGGCGTTGGGATACTCCCGCATCGGACCGCGCATGACCCGCTGCTGGTCACGCAGCTTGACGCGGCACAGGTTCAGCACGGCATCGCGCATGGCCACCTGCACGCGCTGGCCGCGATTCGTTTTTTCGCGCTGCAACAACGCCGCGGTGATGGCGAGCGCGAAATGCACTCCCGTGCCGGAATCACCGATCTGCGCCCCGGTGACGACCGGAGGCCCCTCTTCAAAGCCGGTGGTGCTCGACGCGCCGCCCATGCATTGCGCCACGTTCTCATAGGCCTTGCAATCCACATAGGCACCCGGTCCGAAACCCTTGATGGACGCATAAATGACGCGCGGATTCAGCTCCTGAAACCGCTCCCAGGTCAGGCCGGCGCGATCCAACACCCCGGGGCCGAAATTCTCGGCCACCACGTCGCACTGACGCACGAGGTCTTCCAGGATGGCTTTGCCGCTATCCGTCTTCATGTTGACCGTGATGCTGCGCTTGTTCGAATTGAGCATCGTGAAATACAGGCTGTCGGCATCGGGCACGTCGCGCAACTGGCCGCGCGTGATGTCGCCGCGGCCGGGCAGTTCCACCTTGATGACATCGGCGCCAAGCCAGGCAAGGAGCTGCGTGGCCGTGGGGCCGGATTGCACGTGGGTCATGTCCAGGACGCGCACGCCTTCGAGAGCTTTCGGGTTCATCTATCGTCTCCTGAGTGAGTCTGAATCAATGGTGGTCGGGGGCGTGGCGCTCGAAATGGGCGCGAAGTGGAATGTCGGTGGCTGCGAGCATGATCGTCTCTCTCCTTCAAAGATTGAAATCTCTTCTGACATAAAATATGTGATATATCAAATTTACACAAGCCCTATTTGCCCTACATCGGTGTTTATTTCTTGCGATTCCCGCCCACTCACTGGGACTCGTGCCGGATGTTTGACTATCTGTCTTGTTGAAATTCAATATATCACATATCATGATCGTTCGGTGACGCCTCAGGCGGCATTTTCGTGAAAGCAAGGGTTTTCCCAGACAATCAAGACGATGAGGGACAAATGAACATTCATGAATACCAGGCCAAGGCCTTGCTCGGGCGCTACGGCGTTGCCGTACCGAAGGGTTTGGTGGCCTTCTCCCCTGAAGAAGCCCGGTCCAACGCCGAACAGCTCGGCGGCGCTGTGTGGGTGGTGAAATCACAAATCCACGCAGGGGGCCGCGGCGCGGGGCGGTTCAGCAACGATCCGGACGGCAAGGGCGGCGTGCGCGTCGTCAAATCGGTGGACGATGTCGCGGTCAATGCCGCGCGAATGCTGTCGTCGACACTGGTGACCAGGCAAACCGGCCCTGCCGGGCGCGAAGTCAAGCGCCTCTATATAGAGGAAGGCTGCGACATCGCGCGCGAACTGTATCTGGGCATGCTGATCGACCGAGCCACATCGCGCATCACCATCATGGCCTCCACCGAAGGGGGCATGGAAATCGAGGAAGTCGCGCACCATTCGCCCGAAAAGATCCTCAAGGTGGCGGTGGACCCCGCCACAGGCATCCAGCCATTCCATGCCCGCCGCATCGCCTACGGCCTGGGCCTGGAAGGCAGACAGGTGAAATCGGCGACACGCTTCATATTGAGCATGTACCAGGCATTCACCGAGCTGGACGCGCAGGTCGTCGAAATCAACCCGCTGGTCGTCACCGCCGACGGCGACGTGATCGCTTTGGACGCCAAGATGACCTTCGACGACAACGCCCTCTTTCGCCACCCCGACGTGGAGGCCCTGCGCGACGAGGCCGAGGAAGACCCGGCCGAACGCAAGGCGGCGGAACACAGCCTCAATTATGTGAAACTGGATGGCAACATCGGCTGCATGGTCAACGGCGCAGGTCTGGCCATGGCCACCATGGACATCATCAAGCTCTACGGCGGCGAGCCGGCCAACTTCCTGGACGTGGGCGGTGGTGCGACACGCGAACGGGTCACCGCCGCGTTCAAGCTCATTCTGGCGGATCCCAAGGTGCAAGGCATCCTCGTCAACATTTTCGGGGGCATCATGCGCTGCGACGTCATCGCCGACGGCGTGGTCGCGGCGGCACGCGAGGTTGACCTCGATGTGCCACTGGTGGTGCGCCTGGAAGGCACCAACGTTGAACTGGGCAAGCAGATACTGGAAGAATCCGGCCTGCCCATCCTGTCGGCCGACAATCTCGCCGACGCCGCCGACAAGGTGACCCGCGCGGTTGCCGAAGCCACCCTGGGAGTGAACTGACATGGCCGTTCTGATCAACAACACGACGAAAGTGATCTGCCAGGGCTATACCGGCCAGCAAGGCACGTTCCATTCTGAACAAGCCATCGCCTACGGCACCAGGATGGTGGGGGGTGTGACCCCCGGCAAGGGCGGATCCGACCACCTGGGGCTGCCTGTGTTCGACACGGTCGCCGAAGCTGTCTCGGCGACAGGTGCCGATGCCTCGGTCATCTACGTGCCGCCTCCCTTCGCGGCCGACGCCATCCTGGAGGCGCTGGATGCCGACGTGCCGCTGATCGTCTGCATCACCGAGGGCATTCCGGTGCTGGACATGCTGCGCGTCAAGCGCGCGCTGGCGCACTCGCGCAGCCGCTTGATCGGACCGAACTGCCCCGGCATCATCACTCCCGGGGAATGCAAGATCGGCATCATGCCCGGCCACATCCACACGGCGGGCAAAATCGGTGTCGTGTCACGTTCCGGTACCCTGACCTACGAGGCCGTGGCGCAGACCACAGCGGCCGGGCTCGGGCAAACGACCTGCATCGGCATAGGTGGGGATCCAGTCAACGGCACCAATTTCATCGACTGCCTGGAACTGTTCCTGGCCGACGACGACACAGAGGGCATTATCATGATCGGTGAAATCGGCGGCTCGGCGGAAGAAGACGCGGCGGATTTCCTGCGGCTGTCGGGCACCACCAAGCCGGTGGTCGGCTTCATCGCCGGGACCACCGCGCCACCGGGGCGGCGCATGGGCCACGCGGGCGCCATCATCTCGGGCGGCACCGGCACAGCCGGCGCCAAGATCGACGCCATGCGGGCGGCGGGTATTCACGTCGCCGAGTCACCCTCGGCACTGGGAAGCACCATGCTGCAGGCCATGGCGGAGCGCGCGTAAACCGCTGCGGGAACCTGCGCCGGGCGGAATCGGCGAAGGGCGTGTCGCAGACAAGGCCCGTCGCCCCGCATGATCAGGGATCCCCGGAACAAGTAGAGCGGAAAATCGGCAGAACGTCATTGGCACCATGAAAACAAAACGCCGGTCAAGTGACCGGCGTTTCACATTGCTGGCGGTAATCACTCGCCACCCTGGCGAGCGGATCAATCCAGGAAATCGCAATGCGCCTCGACGTGCGCGGCCAGATCCAGCGAATGCTGGCGCACCAGCTTTTCAGCGAGATCGGTATCGCGCTTTTCCAACGCCTCGATGATGCGAAGATGATCGGCGATCGAGCGTGACGCCCGATCGCTTTGTGAAATGGTGAGCTTGCGAATCGCACGCACGTGCACAAACAGGTTTTTGATCGTGTCGAGGATGATCTGCGACTTGGAGAGTTCGACGATCGCCTGATGAAAGGCGATATTGGCATCCGAATATTCCTGGATATGTTCGGCCGGCGTCGAATCGCGGAAATCATCGAACATGGTGCGCAGCGCCGCGATTTCGTCGTCGCTGGCCCGCTCGGTGGCCAGACGAGCGGCCATGCTTTCCAGCGCGGCCCACATCTGGATCATGTCCACGATTTCCCGCTTGGTCTTGCGCTGGATGTAAATACCGCGGCGCGGCACGGTGCGCAGAAACCCTTCCTGCTCCAGCAGCGTCATAGCCTCGCGGATCGGCGTGCGGCTGACCCCCAGTGCCTCGCTGAGCACCCTTTCATCGAGCCGTACCAATTCACGCGACTGATAGATGTCGGCGTCGGCGATCGCCTGCTTCAGCATGACGTAGGCCTGGTCACGCAAGCTGGCACCCGTATTGATGGGCTGCAGCGACAGCGCAAGTGAATTGGAACGGATCTCGGTATGGGGTTCAGCAGCGGACATCAGGCTCTCTTCAAATAGCACTCGGGTGCGGGGTTGCGGACACAGCGCCGCATTCACTGGCGGTCACGGCGTGATCCTCGCCGGCAAACGAGGCGAAACGCCCTTCATCGGAACAGGCAATCACGGATTCAGGCAAATGATCGGCAATCCAGCCAGTCATGACGGCACCAGCCAACAGCAGAAAAACCGCCAACATCGAAAGGGACAACAGGCCCATGACAAACTCCATAAGTGATTGATTGAAAGACAGTGATCAAGTAATCAACTGATGGAGCCATTGTATGTTGCAGTGCAGCGTCAAGTCAAGGATTCTGTATGTGATATACCAGAAACCAACACTTTTCTCTGGAATACCCGTGACAGAATTACCACAACCGGCGCCATGCACTGCACAAACCCTTGATATACAGTGTACAGCGTGAAAGGTGTCCCCGCCATGGCGAGAACCCCGTACCTCAGCCACGTGGCCGGCTTCGCCGGCCACCATCACAGAAACGCTGTCATGCCATCGCCATGCGCTGGCGCAGTTTGATAAGCGCCAACACGGTGTCGATGGTGGGCGTGGGCATCTTGGTCAACGTTCCCATTTCCTTCACCACGGTCAGAAGCGGGTCGATTTCCATGAGCCGCCCATGCTCCAGATCCTGCAGCATAGACGTCTTGTGCGCCCCTACCGCCCCCGCGCCGTCGATGCGGCGATCCACCCCGACGCGGAAATGTGCACCCAGTTTCTCGGCGATGGCCTGGGCTTCCAGCATCATGGTGCGGGCCAAGGCGCGTGTGCCCGGGTCGCTCGCGATGATGTCCAGCGTGGCGTGTGTCAGGGCGCTGATGGGGTTGAAGCACAAATTTCCCCACAGCTTGAGCCAGATCTCGTCGCGGATGTCTTCACGGACGGGGGCGTCGAACCCGGCGTCAGTCATGACGCGCTGCAGCGCCTGAATCCGGGGCGTGAGTTCGCCACTGGGCTCGCCGATGGGGAATTTCTTGCCATAGACATGCTTGATCACACCGGGCTCGATGATCTCGGCCGCCGGATACAGCACACAACCAATGGCGCGCCGCGGCCCCAGGCCCTTCCATTGCCGGCCGCCGGGGTCCACGCTTTCCAGAACCGTACCGGCCAGTTCGCCACCGTATTCATGAAAATACCAATAAGGAATGCCATTCACCCCGGTCACCACCGCTGTCTCGGGCCCAAGCAGTGGTTGCATGGCATCAACCACCGCCGGCACCGAATGCGCTTTGAGAGTAATGATCAAGTAATCCTGCGGACCCAGTTCAGCCGGATCGGACGTGCAACGCACCTTGACGGCCTGCTCTTCGTCACCCTCGCGCAGACGCACCCCATGTTCCCGCATGGCGGCAAGATGCGGCCCGCGCGCGATGAAACTGACCTCGGCTCCAGCCTGGGCCAGCTTCGCTCCCATATAGCCGCCGATCGCCCCTGCCCCATAGATGCAGATCTTCATTTGTCGCCCCCGAGATTGGAATTCGGATTATTGCTATATTGATATATTACATATTATATTTCAATTGACCAAGACGCAAGCGCATTTGCGCACGGCCGACGCGGATTCAGAACAAATAGTTTAACGAGTCGGCAAACCGCGGCAATCCGAATCGGACGATAGCGCCACGTTCGTACTGCCCGCCAGCCGCTGAAGACCGGCGAACGCTCCAGCGGTATCAGTGACGAAAACATCAAAGCGCTGGTAAGCCCGCGCACGAACTGATTCAGTCCTCGTACAATGTGCGCTTTCCAGGGTCAAAACGACACCTCGGTGCAAATGGGAGCCAGGTGGGTGGCCAGACGCAATATCCGTCCGAACGATCACCACCAAAGGCACGCCACACAAGGACACCCGCAAATCCATGAAACTCGCCACCTGGAACGTCAATTCACTCAATGTCCGCCTGCCCCACGTGCTGGATTGGCTGCGCGAAAACCCTGTTGATGTGTTGTGCTTGCAGGAACTCAAGCAACCCGATGAGAAATTCCCGTTCGAGGCCTTCCAGGAACTGGGCTACCACGGCGCGCGCGCGGGTCAAAAGACCTATAACGGCGTCGCCATCATTTCACGCGCCGAAGGCGTGGACGAACAGCGCAACCTGCCCAATTTCGATGACCCACAACAGCGGGTGCTTGCCACCACGCTACCCAGCCCAGCCGGTGACGTCCGTGTAATCTGTGTGTACTGCCCCAACGGCCAGTCCGTGGGCAGCGACAAATATCAATACAAACTGGAATGGTTCCAGGCGCTGGCCGAATGGTTGAAAGACCAACTGGTGCGCTACCCTCGGCTCGCGGTCCTGGGCGACTACAACGTGGCCCCTGCCGACGAGGACGTATACGATCCTGAAAAATGGGTGGGCGAAGTGCTGGTGTCCGAGCCCGAGCGCGAAGCTTTTCGGCGCCTGCTTGGCCTGGGGCTGGCCGATGCGTTTCGTCTGTTTCCGCAAGAACCGGCGGCGTTCAGTTGGTGGGACTACCGGCGCTTCGCTTTCCGACGCAACGCCGGCGTGCGCATCGATCATGTTCTCCTGACGCCCGACCTGCGGGTACGCTGCACAGCGTGCGTCATTGACAAGGCTCCCAGGGCCAAGGATCAGCCGTCCGATCACACGCCGGTGATCGCCACGCTGGACCTCGATCTACCCACCAAGTAGACAGCGCTGCCACCCATTTGGGCGTGAGTCATGTCGCCAGGGTTGCCATTTCGACCACACCTATTTACATTTCGTTATGACGTTCCCGTCCCCAGGCTGGTACTGTTACGCAACTTGAAAAAGACAAGGCTCAATAATGCATCGAGTTGTGCGGTTTGAACGCGCCCAACGACTGACAGAGTATGTCAGGAATATCGCCCCCCGGACGTTCATCCGGGAATTCATCACCCGCCCAGCCACCATTGGCGCCATTTGCCCAAGCTCCCGTTTCCTGGCGTCCTACATGGCACAACAGGTTCCGTTGCTCGACGACGGGCTCGTCATAGAATTGGGTGGCGGCACAGGGGCCGTCACGCAGGCCATACTGGATCAAGGCATAGACCCATCCCGGTTGATGGTGGTTGAATATTCGCGCTCCTTCGTGCAGCGCCTGCGCACTCGCTTCGCCCATATCAACGTGATCCATGGCAATGCGGCGGACTTGAGCCAGTTCGTACCGCCCGGGCAACGCGTAAGCGCCATCGTGTCGAGCCTGCCGCTGTGCTCCCTGCCCGCGCCGGTCACGCAACAGATACTGGGGCAGTGGCAAACGCTGCTGGCCGATGGCGGTGTCGCCGTGCAGTTCACCTACCATCTTCGTACGCCACGCTGGCGCGAACACGTGGCGCACGTCCACGCCCGTTCGAAGATCATATGGGCCAACGTTCCGCCAGCGAAAGTCACCACTTTTTCTTTCGACGCCACCTCCATCGCCCACCCCGCACCATGATTCACGCACGCCGCCCCGTGGGCACCCTGGAGCAAGGCCTGGAGCTAGACGTTCAGGCGGAGGACTTCCGTTTCGTGGCTTATCTGGCTGTTTGCGAGCCGGATGTGGACCGTGTCTCCGACCTGGTGCCGCCCGAGCGCTTCGCCCAGGAAGGCGACGTGCACGTGGCCGCCATCGGCACCCCTGAAGACGCGACGACGCAAATCGAGGAAGTCGCCTTCAACATGAACCCCGGCGACAGCGTGGTGTTCCTCTGCGAGGATACCGACACCTACGACGCCGCGCTGGCGGAATTGGACCGCCTACCGGGCTGAAGACATCGTCATCGGCGGCGACAGTCAGCATCAACAGTGCGCGGACTGGTCGGGCATTCGTTAAAATGGCGGTTTCGATGAAGCCGCTCAACGATGTGATTGATTCCGTTTTCCGCGTTCAATAATTTTGCAAGAACCCATCAGCCCAATTCCAATGTCGCATATCGGCAATACATTTATGGTCGTGGCGCCCAGTGGCGCGGGAAAATCCAGCCTGGTCAACGCCCTGCTGGCGCAGGACCCTGACGTCGCACTGTCCATTTCCTGCACCACGCGCCCCCCTCGCCCCGGCGAAGAAGCCGGCAAGCACTACCGCTTCGTGGACAAGGATACGTTCTTCGCCATGCGCGACCAGGGCAACCTGCTGGAATGGGCGGAGGTCCATGGCAACTTCTACGGCACGCCGCGCGATCGCATCGACGAGGCCATGCGTCAAGGCCGCGATATTCTGCTCGAAATCGACTGGCAAGGCGCGCGCCAGGTCCGCAAGCATTTCCCCGAGGCCATTGGCATTTTCATCCTGCCCCCGTCCATCGAGGCGCTGGAGGCCCGGCTGTACAATCGTGGCCAGGACGCGCCGCAAGTCATTTCGCGCCGCCTGCTGGCCGCCGGCAGCGAGATGTCGCACGTGTCTGAATTTGAATATGTTATTATTAATCAAGAATTTAGCGTAGCGCTAGGGCAACTGGCACAAATCGTGTCAGCCACCAGATTGCGCTACGCGACACAGGCTGGACGCCACGCCGAGCTCTTCACCCAGCTCGGAATCAGCGCCACGGCATCTTGAAACGCCCAATCCAAGTCCGGCCCCACCTCACAACCTCTTGCACTAATAGGATCACTCACTATGGCTCGCATCACCGTCGAAGACTGCCTGGAATACATCCCCAATCGCTTCAATCTGGCGCTGGTGGCCACGTATCGCGCGCGCGAACTGGCACAGGGCCATGAAGCCCGTCTCGACACCAAAGACAAACCCACGGTCACCGCCCTGCGCGAAATCGCCGCCGGCCTCACCGGCATGGAAATGCTGCGCAAGGTGCCCACCTGATCCTCTAGAGCACGCATATGGCGTTTTCGGGTCTTCGCGGCGCCTCATCCGGCCTACTGGCCGTACTTAGAAAGGGTTCCCGTCTCAGAAAACGCCGCCCGGGCAAGGCGGGCAGCCTTCCCGCGCCCACCGACACCGCATCGTCGATCGCGTCCCTCGATACCCTCACACAGGTCATCAGCGGCTACCTCGATCCCAAGGACATCAAGCGCGTCAAAGAGGCCTACCGGTTTTCCGATCAGGCCCATCTGGGCCAGTTCCGCGCCAGCGGCGAGCCTTATATCTCACACCCCATCGCCGTCACCGAGATCTGCGCTGGCTGGAAGCTGGACGCCGAATCCCTCATGGCGGCGCTGCTGCACGACGTCATGGAAGATCAGGGGGTCGCCAAACAGGAGCTCGCCGAACGCTTCGGCACCGACGTCGCCGACATTGTCGACGGGCTATCCAAATTGGATCGGCTCGAGTTCGCGACCAAAGCCGATCAGCAGGCCGAAAGCTTCCGCAAGATGCTCCTGGCCATGGCGCGCGACGTGCGCGTCATTCTCATCAAGCTGGCCGACCGCCTGCACAACATGCGCACACTGGGCGCCGTCGACCCGGAAAAACGCCACCGCGTCGCGCGCGAGACCCTGGACATCTATACCCCCATCGCGCATCGTCTTGGGCTCAATGCGCTGTTCCGGGAACTGCAGGATCTTTGTTTTCAGGCCCTTCACCCCAACCGATATCGGGTACTGCATAAAGCGTTGCTCGCCGCGCGCGGCAACCGACGCGAAGTGCTGGGCAAGATCACTGAAGCGGTCAAGGTGGCGTTGCCCGCGGCGGGCATCGAGGCCGAAGTCACCGGCCGTGAAAAATCGCTTTTCAGCATCTACAACAAGATGGTCGAGCAGAAGAAGTCGTTTTCCGACGTGCTCGACATCTACGGTTTTCGCGTCGTCGTGCACACCTTGCCAGAATGCTATCTCGCGTTGGGCACGCTGCATCAACTCTATCGGCCGGTTCCGGGCAAGTTCAAGGACTACATCGCCATTCCGAAGCTCAATGGCTATCAGTCGCTGCACACCACGCTGGTGGGGCCATACGGCACGCCCGTGGAATTCCAGTTCCGCACCCGCGACATGGATCACGTCGCGGAAGAAGGCGTGGCATCCCACTGGCTCTACAAAGACGACGCCGCCACACTGAACAGTCTACAGAAACGCACGCACCAGTGGCTGCAATCGCTGCTCGACATCCAGAGCCAGACGGGTGATTCAGGCGAATTCCTCGAACACGTCAAAGTCGATCTTTTCCCCGACGCGGTCTACGTCTTCACTCCGCAGGGCAAGATCCTGTCCCTGCCGCGTGGCGCGACGCCGGTCGACTTCGCCTACGCTATCCATACCGATATCGGCAACCAGGCCGTCGCCTGCAAGATCAACAGCGAATTCGCGCCACTGCGCACCGAGCTGAAAAGCGGCGACGCCGTTGAAATCGTCACGTCTCCGGCATCACGCCCCAGCGCGCAATGGCTCAACTATGTGCGTACCGGCCGCGCCCGGTCGGAAATCCGACATTACCTGCGCACGGTCAAGTACGAAGAATCCATCGCCTTCGGGCAACGCCTGCTCAACCAGGCATTCAATCAGTTGCACCTGCCCTGCCCTGACGACGACGATCCAGAATGGGAAAAGCTGGCGCGCAGCTCCGGCGCCAGTTCACGCGACGAAATCCTGGCCGACATCGGCCTGGGCAAACGCTTGGCGGCGGTAGTGGCCCGGCGTTTCGCACCCGAGAACGCCATGCTCGCAACCACCGCCGCGGCAGTCGACGAAATCACCTCCACCGCGGGCACACCCATCCTCATCAAAGGCAACGAAGGTCAAGCCGTGCAATTGGCGCCGTGCTGCGGGCCGCTGCCCGGCGACGCCATCATCGGCGGCATCCGCCTTGGTTACGGGCTGGTTGTGCACATGGAAGAATGCGCAGTGGCGCAACGCCAGCGGGCGCGCGAGCCCGAACGCTGGGTGCCGGTCATGTGGGACACCACCACAGCCCGGCATCTGTCGACCCGTCTTGACGTGACAGTCATCAACGAACGCGGCGTGCTGGGCCGCGTCGCGGCGGAAATCACCGAGGCCGATTCCAACATCCTGCAGCTCACCATGCAGGATGACCCTTCCACGGCCGTGCTGCATCTGACGGTTCAAGTCGACAGCCGCAAGCACCTGGCACAGGTGATACGCGCCATACGGCACGTTTCCCAGGTGCAGAAAATCGTTCGTATCAAGGGTTGAGTGCCACGCTCAGATGCCTGGGCTTTTTCGGTCGAAGCACATGCAACATTGAACACGCATCGCGTTGCCGTTTGGACGGTTATGACGGGGATGGTTTCGGATTGGGGTGCTGTCTATTAACCCGCCCCAGGGTGGGGAGGTGGTGCAGGCCGGCGCGTCCAGCGGTCGTGGCGCTGCGCGCCCCGACTGCCCGGGTCTGGCTCGGGAAGGCGGAGGCAGTCGTCGGGCGATGTCTGAACAAAAAGGCCAGTCCATAGGGCTGGCCTTTTTGTGAGTTCCGCCCGACGCCCGCCTGGACGAGACAGATCCGGATGAAGCACGCCGTGCCGGACTGCTCCTGACCCCGATAGACAGCGCCTTCAGATACCACCTCAGGAAGGCTGCGCCCCCGCCTCGGGCGCGTGGCCATTCCGTGGCTTTCGGGAGTGCCAAGCGTGCAGGATCTCGCCGACGATGCCACGTCGGAAGGCCATGACGCAGATGACGAATATCAGGCCGATGACGATGGTGACGGACTCGCCCAATGATTGGAACCACTGCAAGCCCGTGGCGTGCGCCATGAAACGGCCGAACTCACCCACCTTGTTCTCGAGCATGACGATGATGATGGCCCCCAGAACCGGGCCGGTGAACGTGCCCAGCCCGCCGATGAGGGTCATGAGGATGACCAGGCCCGACATGCCCCAGGTGGCATCGGACAGCGTGGCCGAGACGAAGACCACCGACTTGGTGGCGCCCGCCAGCCCCGCCAGCGCGGCCGACAG
>DASTNK010000032.1:0-7396 GCA_035720945.1 Burkholderiaceae bacterium | reverse complement strand
CCGGCCGGCGCAGGGGCACGACCCGCGTGGGCCCGAGAGTTCCAGATGGCATGGATCAGTGCTTCAGCAGGACGTGAATCAGAGCTTCAGGTTCTTGCCACCGTTGATGGTCGCCGACTTGATCGCCCCGCCCTCGACCCCGTATTTCTCCAGGATCTTTTTGTATGTGCCGTTGGCGATCAGCGCGTTGAGTGACTTCTGCAGGGCATCACGCAGCGCGGTGTCGTTCTTGCCCACGCCTATGCCCAGCGGCACTGGCTGGTATTCGTGCCCGCGCACCACGTCGAACAGTTTGCCGCCCTCGGCTGTCTTGGCCAGATAGACCATGACCGGGGTGTTGCCCAGGAACGCCGCCACACGGCCGGTTTGCACCTGCAGGCGGGCATCGGACGGTTTGGCGTATTCCATGTTTTTGATGGCCGGCTTGCCGGCCGCCGCGCACTTGGCGCTCATTTCGTTGACCAGCGCGATCTGCGTGGAGCCCTGCACGGTGGAAACCGTCTTGCCGCACATGGTTTCCAGGCTTTCGACGTGGTCGGGATTGCCCTTTCGGATGAGCAGCATGGTGCCCAGGTTGAAGAAATCGACGAAGTCGATGATCTTCTCGCGCGCGGGCGTATCGTTCATGAGCGTGAACGTGATGTCGATGCGCTTGGCCTGCATGGCCGGCAGCAGGCCTTTGAACGGGATCTGCTTGAAGACGATGGGGCGGCCCATTTCCTTGCCCATGGCGGCGGCCAGGTCGACGATGACACCTTGCAGCGTGGTGCCGTCGGACTCGTAGGAAATCATGGGCGGGCTGTTCGTGATGGAACCGGCGGTGATGGGTGCCCCCGCGGCTATCGCGGTGCTGAATGGCACTGTCAAGCACGCGGCTGCCAGGACGGAAAGAGCTGAAAATCGTTGACGTGTATTCATTGATGGTCTCCTGGTGCCCGGCCCATTTGACATGATGTTGTCGGGCTTGTTATCGGAAAGTACTGTAGCACAGGCGATCCAGCGCGCGTAGCGGTGTCGGGCACACATTCCCCACCGTTTGCCCACGTATAATCGTTTCCCGCGAGGGTGCGGTGTTTGGCCAGCGTCCGCCGCCGGCACTGGCAGGCGGCGCAACGGCAATCAACACCCATGCCAACATTCAAAATGACTCAATACAGGAGATAGACATGCCATCACGCAGGCAATTCGTGACGGGTCTGGGCGCGGCCGCATTGGGAACCGCACTGCCCCTGACCCGGGCTCTGGCGGAAAGCACTGAAACCGCCATGGCGCGCATCCGCCGCACCAAAACACTTCGATCCGGCGTCATCGCCGGTGCCGCGCCCTATTTCGCCAAGGTTGTCGGCACAGGCAAATGGGAAGGGTTCGGGCCGGACTTTTCCGCGGAACTGGCCAAATCCCTCGGAGTGGAGGTGAAGTTCGTCGAAACCACCTGGGGCAATGCAGTGATGGACCTTCAGGCCAACAAGATCGACTGCATGTTCGGCATGGGCCCCACGCCGCAGCGCCGCAAGATGATCGGGTTCACCGATCCCCTGTTCCACAACACCTTCACGCTGGTGGCACGCAAGGGGTTCGATCCCAAGACCTGGGAAGAAGCCGACAAGCCTGACGTGAAAATCTCGGTGGACATCGGCTCCAACCAGGACGCCTTCGCCACCAAGACGTTCCACAAGGCCCAGATCCGCCGCTTCGACACCTCGGGTGATGCCACGCTTGCGCTGCAAACCGGCCGCGTCGACGCGCAATTGCTGGTGGCTCTGCTGGGCGTCACGGTCCTGGCCAAGGCGCCCGGACTGGGCCATATCGTTGTGCCAACCCCCATATCGGGCGCGCCCACCTGTATCGGCATCCAGAAGGAAACCGATACCGCGTTCATGACGGCGGTGAACCAATGGTTGACCAAAATGCATTCCAGCGGCGAAACCCGCCGGGTCATTCTGGCCAACATGGAAAAGCTGGTCGGTATCAAGGCCAAGGACTTCCCCAAGGAAGTCACGCTGTAAGGTCCGGGTGGGCTGTAAGGCTCCGGGGTTTTGCGTCAATCGGGCGGCCGCGTGGCCGCCCTTGTCTTTTATGGCAGCAATGCCCATGGCGCTGGAGTGTCGGTGGCGACAACTGGCCTCGGAGCAAGCGATTCGGCGCCGCAACGTGTCAGTGGCGATACCGTTCCAGCGTCAGGCCAGACAGGTCGATATCGGGCGGTTTGCCAACAACCAGGTCGGCCACCACGCACGCCGACCCCATGGACATGGCCCAGCCCGTGGACCCGTGCCCGAGATTGATATACAGATTGCGCGACGAGGTCTTGCCCAACAACGGCGGCCCATCAGGCGTCATGGGACGCAACCCCACCCAGAACTCGGCGCGGCTGGTGTCGGCGGCGCCGGGAAACCAGTCATTCAGGACCTTGATCAATGTGCGGGTGGCTTTCTGGCGTATGGCCAGTCGGTCGTCACCGAGCTCGGCCGTTCCGGCGACACGGATGCGCGGCCCCATGCGCGTGATGGCGGTCTTCAGTGATTCATCCATCAGTGCGGCCCGTGGAGCCCGGCCGGGGTCTGTGACGGTCAGGGTCGTGGAGTAACCTTTGACGGGATACAAGGGTACGGTGATGCCAAGCGGTGCCAGCAAACGCCGACTGTGAACCCCCGCCGCTACGATGACGGCATCGGCCTGAACATTATCCTTATCCGCCCCATCACCCCGACTGACGGCGACGCCTGTCACGTCAGTGCCAGAACGGAGCAGGCCGCGCACCCTCGTATCAAACATGAACCGTACGCCGGCCCGTTCGCACAGCCCCCGCAACCGCCCTGCGAACACGGCACAATCCCCCGCTTCGTCCTCCGGCAGATACAGGCCCGACGCCGGGCGGACGCCCGCCCATTTCAGACCGGGTTCGACGGCCAGGCATTCGTCGGCGGTGAGCAGCCGATGATTGATGCCGGCTTCAGCCAGCATCTGCATGGCGGGCCGCGCCATGTCTTCGTCGAAAGCCGTGCGGAAGAGCTGCAGGTAGCCCTGGCTGCGACCGTAGTCGAAGGGATGCGCCGAGCGGAATTCGTCCAGGCACGCTTTGCTGTAATAGGCCACGCGTTGCATGCGTGCCTTGTTCACGCGGTACTTCCCCAGATCGCATTCCCGCAGCCAGCGCGCCACCCATCGCCATTGGGCCGCATTCATCGCGGGACGGTAAATCACTGGAGACGCGGAACGGAACAGATATTTCAGTATCTTGAACGGCATGCCGGGCGCCGCCCAAGGGGTCACATACCCCGGCGCGATGACGCCCGCGTTGCCCCGGCTCGTGGCGCGCGCCACGTCGGGTTCCTGTTCGATGACCGTGACGTCGGCACCGCGCTGGCGAAGCTGCCAGGCAGTCGTGGTGCCGATGATTCCCCCACCTACAATGACCGCGTGCATGAAATTCCCGTATGCGTTGAATTTTTTGTCGATATTATAGATTCCTGCATCGTGGTCAGCAGCGGGACTCCGCCCTGGCCCCAACGACCCAGCCACCCTCTCGAAACGCCGCTACCGGGCGCCGTGGTGCGGGCAGGCGCCGGTTGCACATTAAAATGCCGGTTTCCCCGATACCGGTTTCATCGCCTCGTGGACCGAGTCGGGAGTCGAATTCACTGTCAGGAGACACTGTGTACCATTGGAATTTCGCGGCACTGTGGCCGTATCGCGACCTGCTGTGGCACGGGTTGTTGTATACCCTGATGTTCACCGTAGTCTGTGTGGTGCTGGGCGCGGCGGTGGGGTTGGCCAGCGGTCTGGGCCGGCTTTCGCGCAGTGTGCTCATTTCCGGCCCGATGCGCGCGTATGTGGAAGTGTTCCGCTGCACCCCGGTGCTGGTTCAGCTCATCTGGTTTTATTACGCCCTGCCCGTGCTGTCGGGCATTCAGATATCCCCCGCCATGGCGTCCATTCTGGCGTTGTCGCTGTACGGTGGCGCCTTTTATTCTGAAATCTTCCGCGCCGGGGTGATGTCGATAGATGTTGGCCAGCGCGAAGCCGGCATGGCCATGGGCATGACGCGGCACCAGATCATGCGGCGGGTGATTCTGCCGCAGGCGCTCAAGCGCATGATTCCGCCCCTGATGAGTCAATCCATCATGCAGTTGAAGAACACGTCGCTGCTGTCGGTGCTGGCCATCCCCGACCTGCTCTACCAAGGGCAGACCGCCGCCCACGATTTGTATCGCCCACTGGAATGCTATTCCGTGGTGGCCATCTGCTATTTCATCGTGCTCTTTCCCGCCACCATCTTCTCCAAGCGGCTTGAGACGCGTCTGGCCCAGCAGGAAAGGGGCTGATGCGGCATGAACCACACAAAGTTGAACGGGCTTGAGCCATGACCGACTACATGATCGAGATCGACAATCTCAGCAAACGCTTCGGCGACCAGATCGTGCTCCGCGATATTTCCCTGAAAGTCGCCAAAAGCAGCGTCGTCGCCATCATCGGGCCGTCCGGTTCAGGCAAATCCACGTTGTTGCGCTGCATTAACTTGCTGACGCGTCCCGACGGAGGGCAGATCCGCGTGGGCGATCAGCATATCCAGTTCGACGGCACCGACAAATGTCTGCCTGGCGAGCGCGCGCTGGCGGGGTTCCGGGCCAACACCGGCATGGTGTTCCAGCACTTCAATCTGTTTCCGCATATGACCGCCGTGCAGAACGTCATGGAAGGCATGGTCACCGTGCGCAAACAGTCCAAGCCCGTGGCGCGCGAAGCGGCGATGAAACTGCTGGCCCGGGTCGGCCTGGCTGAACGCGCGGATACCTACCCCGACAAGCTCTCCGGCGGCCAGAAGCAACGCGTGGCCATCGCACGCGCGCTGGCGCTGCAACCCCAGGTCATGCTGTTCGACGAGGCCACCTCGGCGCTCGACCCCGAACTGGTGGGCGAGGTGCTGGCCGTCATGAAACAACTGGCCGACGACGGCATGACCATGGTGCTGGTGACACACGAAATCGCGTTCGCCCGGGAAGTCGCCGACGAGGTCTTCTTCATGCGTGACGGCGTGGTGGTGGAAAGCGGGCCGCCGGCGCAAGTCATCAACGCGCCGCGGCAAGCGGCGACACAGGCGTTTCTGGCGCGGTTCAACGCGGGGTGATCCGAGGTGAAAAATTGGCTGGATGTGGTCCTGGTCATTTCCTTTTGAGAAAATCGAACGATCGTTCTATACTTTCGCCAAAAAGGAGACACGGCGCATGGACGACAGATTCAGCCTGGCCGGCAAGACCGCTTTGGTCACCGGCGCGGCCGGTGGCCTGGGTTCGCGTTTCGCGCAAACCCTGGGGCTGGCTGGTGCGCGGGTGGTGCTTGCCGGACGGCGCCTGCGACCGCTGGAAGAACTGGCCGAATCACTGGGCAAGCTTGGGGTGCGGGCCACTGCTGTCGCGATGGACGTCACCGACGCGGCCAGTGTGCATGATGCGCTGGCCCAAGCTCGGGCGCACGTCGGTCTGATCGACGTCGCGGTTTGCGCCGCGGGCATCGCCACCAACGCCAACGCGCTGTCCCTGACACCCGATCAATGGGACCAGGTCATCGACATCAACTTGAAGGGTTGCTGGCTGGTGTCGAGTGAAATCGCGCGGCGCCTGATCGACGCGCAATGTCCTGGCGCCATCGTTCATGTGTCGTCGATCCTGGGTCATCGCGTGGCGGGCAATGTCTTGCCCTATACCGTGTCCAAGGCCGGGTTGGAGCAGATGACGCGCGCCCTGGCGCTGGAATGGGCTCGCCATGGCATACGGGTCAATGCGCTCGCACCGGGCTATGTCGAAACCGACCTGAACCGCGAATTCTTCGCCTCCGATGCCGGCCACGCGATGCTGCGCCGCATCCCGCAGCGGCGCCTGGGTCAAGCCGCTGACCTGGACGGCCCACTGCTCTTGCTGGCATCTGACGCCTCGGCCTACATGACGGGCAGCACCATCGTGGTCGACGGTGGCCATCTGCAATCCACGCTTTAAAGGCTCGCTTCTCATGGATTTCACGCTTTCCGACACTGTTGAGGATTATCGGACCCGTATCCGCCGGTTCGTGGACACAGAACTCATTCCTCTGGAAAAAGATTCCGCCTCATTCGACACCCACGAAAACATCCAGGAGGCGTTGTTGCGGTCCCTGCGAGGCAAGGCCCGTGAACAGGGGTTGTGGTCCCTGCAGATGCCACGTGAACGAGGTGGACAGGGGCTGAACATGGTGGGCATGGCCGCCTGCTACGAGGAAATGAATCGCTCCATTTTCGGGCCGGTCGTGTTCAACTCCGCCGCGCCGGACGACGGCAACATGATGGTGCTGGAAAAAGTGGCCACACCAGCGCAGAAGAAGCGCTGGTTGCAGCCCATCGTGGACGGCGACGTGCGATCGTCATTCGCCATGACCGAGCCGGCGCCCGGCTCAGGCTCCGATCCATCCATGATGCGCACATGCGCCGTGCGCCAAGGCGACCACTGGCTGGTCCATGGCACCAAGCACTTCATCACTGGCGCCGGAGTGGCGTCGCATTTCATCCTCATCGCCCGCACATCGGATGATGCCCGCAAAGGGTTGTCCGCTTTTCTCTTCCACAGGGATGACCCTGGCTGGGAAATCGTGCGCCGCATCCCCATCATGGGCCCGGAAGAACACGGTGGGCACTGTGAACTGCGCTTCGATGGCTTGCGCATTCCCGATGAAAATCGACTGATGGAGGTCGGCGATGGGCTCAAGCTGACCCAGATCCGGCTGGGGCCGGCCCGACTGACCCATTGCATGCGCTGGTTGGGCCTGGCCAAGCGTTCTCTGGAAGTCGCGAGTGACTATGTGTCGCGGCGTGAATCGTTCGGCAAGGCTCTGGCCGAGCGTGAAGGCGTGCAGTGGTTGTTGGGCGAAGCGGCCATGGGCATCCAGGTGGGCCGCTTGTTGACGATGCACGCGGCCTGGAAACTGGATCAGGGTGACTTCGCGCGCAAGGAGGTCTCCATGGCCAAGGTGGCTGTGTCCGAAACCTTGCACAAGGCCGTGGATACCGCCATCCAATTGTGCGGCGCGCGGGGCTACTCCAAAGACACACCGCTGGAATGGATCTACCGTTACGCCCGTCAGGCACGCCTGGTCGACGGCGCGTCCGAGGTCCATAAAATGGTGCTGTCCCGGAACCTGATGGCCGAGGGCGGTGATTTCTGGCATTGGGGGTAAGGCGCATGTCATCCCCCGACGTCATCCTGGCTGAGTATATCCGGCGCCAGACGGGTGCCGATGCTGTCGAAGTTCTGGAGTTCGCACGCCTGGCGGGTGGCGCCATCCAGGACAACCACGCGCTGACGGTGATGCTTACCGGTGGCACACACCCGGGTCGGCTGAGCGTCGTCGTGCGCAGCGACGCGCCCTC
>DASTNK010000031.1:0-13017 GCA_035720945.1 Burkholderiaceae bacterium | reverse complement strand
GGCCATCAAGGCCGACGAGCGTGTCAAGCGCGCCTATCTGGGCAACATGATCACCGGGGGCCGCTGATGCTGCAGGTGCGCGACATCCACAGTTACTACGACAAGAGCCACGTCATCCAGGGCGTGAGCCTGGAAGTGCGGGACGGCGAGCTCGTCACCCTGCTGGGCCGCAACGGCGCGGGCAAGTCCACAACGCTCAAGAGCATCGCCGGGCTGGTCACGCCAGCCAACGGGCAGGTGCTGTTCGAAGGGCGCGACATCACGCGCCTGGCCCCCCACCGCATCGCGGGGCAAGGCCTGTGTCTGGTGCCGGAGCACCGCGGCATTTTCCGCTTGCTCACCGTCGAGGAAAATCTCAACCTGGGTCGCAAGAAGCACTCGCCCTGGTCATTGCAGGACATCTACCGCATCTTCCCGCGCCTGCGCGAGCGCCGGCGCAACGGCGGCGCTCAGTTATCGGGCGGCGAGCAGCAGATGCTCGCCATCGGCCGGGCGCTCATGAACGCGCCACGACTGCTGATGCTGGACGAACCCGTCGAAGGCCTGGCACCGGTCATCGTGGAAGAGATCGTCGATCAGCTCCATCAGATCAAGTCGCAAGGCATAGCCATCCTGCTGGTCGAGCAGAACCTGCAGGTGTGCACGCAACTGGCCGAACGTCATTACATTATTGAAGGCGGCCAGATCGTCTACACCGGCGACAACGCCGCGTTCATACGAGACACCCACGTCCACGACCAGTATCTGGGCGTGGGCGCCGACTAGCCCCGTGCCCTCTGGCGTATCAATTCGAGTGCATAATGAAATCGACGCATCCACGATACGACACTTGAGCCGGCCCTACCCTGGTGGCTCGCACAACGGGCCGCCCGTCCCGAAATTTTCGACCCGAGGCGACGATGAACGCTCCAGACAAACTTGAAACCTCCCCACGCATAGACGGCCAGCGCCTCTGGCGGTCGCTCATGGCCTTGGCCGACATCGGGGCCACACCCAAGGGCGGGGTGTGCCGCCTGGCCCTCACCGAACTGGACAAGCAGGGCCGCGATCTTTTCATAGGCTGGGCCAAGGACGCTGGCTGCGAGGTCCGCATCGACGCCATCGGCAACATCTTCGCGCGCCGCGCCGGGCGCGACCCCAGCCTGCCGCCGGTGCTCACCGGCAGCCATATCGATACCCAGCCCACGGGCGGGAAATTCGATGGCAACTACGGGGTGCTGTCGGGGCTGGAAGTGCTGCGCACCCTCAACGACCAGGGCATACAGACCGATGCGCCCATCGAAGTCGTGGTCTGGACCAACGAGGAAGGTTCGCGATTTGTTCCCGTCATGATGGGGTCGGGCGTCTTCGCCGAGGCCTTCACGCTGGATCACGCCCTGGGCCAGCAAGACACCGAAGGCGTCAGCGTGGCGCAAGCGCTCGAAGCCATCGGCTACGCGGGCGCCACACCTTGCCGCCCTTTCCCCATCAAGGCGTATTTCGAGGCGCACATAGAGCAAGGCCCCATACTCGAGGCCCGCGATGATGTCATAGGCAGCGTCACCGGTGCGCTGGGACAGCGCTGGTACGACGTCACCCTCACCGGCATGGAGGCCCACGCCGGCCCCACCCCCATGGCGCTGCGCAAAGACGCCCTGCTTGCCGCCGCCGGCCTGATCCAGGCGGTCAACCGTATCGCGCTGGATCACGCCCCCCACGGGCGGGGTACGGTGGGCTGGATCGACAACTACCCCAACTCGCGCAACGTGATCCCCGGCACGGTCCGGCTCAGCGTGGACCTGCGCGCGGCATCCGACGACGTGCTGGACTCCATGAACACGGCCATCACCCAAGCATGCCACGACGCCTCGCGACAAGGCGTGGAGGTGCATCTTGAACAGGTGGTGTATTTCCCGCCTCAACCTTTCGCGCCCGCGCTTATCGACGCGGTGCGAACCGCCGCGCAGCAACTAGGTTTTTCGCATACCGACATCGTCAGCGGTGCCGGGCATGACGCGGTCTACGTGGCGCGCGTCGCCCCCACCGCCATGATCTTCATCCCGTGCAAAGACGGCATCAGCCACAACGAGATCGAAGATGCCAAGCCGGAACACATCACCGCCGGCGCCAACGTGCTGCTGCAGGCCATGCTCGCGCAGGCCGGCATCGTGCCCCGCGGCTGACCCCGCCCCACCCACGCCCGTCGCGTCTGGCACGGCGGGCGTCCATCCCGACACAGGTAGCCATGAAATTCCTCATCGCCCGCATGAACCACGAAACCAACACGTTCTCGCCGGTTCCCACGCCGCTGTCGGCCTTCGGCATCGATGGCCCCACCTATGGCGCCGACGCCTACGCCGAGAATCATGGCGGGCGCACGGCGATGAGCGCCTACATAGATCTGGCCGAGGCGGCCGGCGCCGACATCGTCACACCCGTGTCGGCCACGGCCAATCCCAGCGGCCCTGTGGCCGCCGATGCCTACAACACCTTGTGCCAGCGCATCATCGACGCGGCACAAGACTGCGACGCCCTGATGCTGGACCTGCACGGCGCCATGGTCGCCGAGAACTCCCAGGACGGCGAAGGCGACTTGCTCGAGCGCCTGAAAACCCGCCACCCCGACAAGCCCATTGCCGTGGCGCTGGACCTGCATGGCAACGTCACGCAGAAAATGGTCGACAACGCCGACGTCATCATCAGCTTCAAGACCTACCCGCACGTCGACATGTACGAAACCGGCGAACACGCGGGTCGGATTTTCCTGGACCTGCTTGCCGGCAAGACCACTGCGGCCATCGCGTGGGAACGACCGCCCCTGATGTCCCATACACTCAAGAGCGCCGACCTGTCGCCCGCCATGCACGCCGCCATAGACGCCGCGCGCGCGGCGGAAAAGGAGGAAGTCCTGGCCGTGTCCATCCTGGCGGGGTTTTCACTGGCCGACATCCCCGCCCCCTGTGTCAGCGTGGTGGTCGTGGGCCGCGACGCCGAATCCGCGCAGCGCGTAGCGCGCCGCATCGCGGGCCAGATCTGGGCCGACCGTGAGGGTTTCGTCTACACCAGTCCGCCGCTGGCCGAATCCATCAACATCGCCGCGGAACTCGCCGAACTGTCCGGCATCCAGTCCGAAGGCTGCACCAACCCCAAAGGCCCTGTACTGCTGCTGGATCACAGCGACAACTGCATGTCCGGCGGCACCTGCGACACCATGGATGTGCTGCAAGAAGCCCTGGCACAAGGCCTGGGCAACATCGGGGTTGGCCCGCTGTGCGACCCCGAAGCCGTGGCGCTCATGCGCCACGCCGGCGAAGGTGCCACCATCACGGTGAAACTGGGCAACAAGCGCGCGCTGGAGAAGCTGGGCATCGTGAAGAAACCCGTGGAACTCACCGGCGTGATCAAGAAGCTGACCAATGGCGAATACATCATCACCGGGCCCACCTACACTGGTCTCAAGTGCAGCATGGGTGACACCGCTCTGTTCGCCTGTGGCGATCTGGAAATCGTCGTCACCGAACGCACGCAGGAACCGTGGGACCTGGGCGTGTTCACGAGCGTGGGTCTGGATCCCACGCAGAAAGACTACTTGCTGCTGAAATCGCGCATGTATTGCCGGCCCGTGTTCTTCCCCATCGCGAGGGGGTTTGTGGAATGCGACAGCGCGGGGGTGACAAGCTCCAACTATGGCCTGTTTCCGTTCAAGAATGTGCAACGGCCCGTGTACCCACTAGATGCCGAAACGAAGTGGCCGTGACCACCACAACAGATTCACCCACGCCATTTTGACGAGGCCAACCCTGCACGAACCACCCAAACAGCCTTGCGACAACGGCCCTACGGCATTCCACGATCTCATAAAGCGCTACCCATGACCACCACACCACCCCCCGGCCGCTTCCCCATCCCCAACGTGTCCGACCTGCCCGACGATATCCGTGAGCGCATCCTGGCCGTGCAGGAGAAATCCGGCTTCATCCCCAACGTGTTCCTGGTTCTGGCGCACCGCCCCGACGAGTTCCGAGCCTTTTTCACCTATCACGACGCCCTGATGGACAAGCCCGGCAACCTGAGCAAGGCCGAGCGCGAAATGATCGTCGTCGCCACCAGTGGCGCCAACCAATGCCAATACTGCGTGGTCGCGCACGGCGCCATTCTTCGCATACGCGCCAAGAACCCGCTCATCGCCGATCAAGTAGCTGTCAACTACCGCAAGGCCGACATCACTCCAAGGCAAAAGGCCATGCTGGACTTCGCCATGAAGGTGTCGGCCAGCGCCTATGCTTCGAGTGATGATGACATGGCTGTGCTGCATGGCCACGGGTTTGACGATGAAGACATCTGGGACATCGCCGCCATCGCGGCGTTCTTCGGACTGTCGAATAGATTGGCGAACGTGATGAACATGCGGCCGAACGATGAGTTCTACATGATGGGGCGGTGACGCCCGTTCAACATCCTTTACCGCGCCCGCGCAAGCTGCTCCAAGATGTGCGGGTTCCCCAGCGTGGTGTCTTCGGGCCAACAGCCTCTGGCATGCAACCAATTGACTATTTGCAATCAAGAGAGGCTTGAAGTGGGTCCCACCAATACGAACGGCGTCAGCCAGGACAGCGTGATCGACGAAGTGCGGGTCGAGGCCATGCGCATCGCCGGTGAACGGGTTCACCGCGACGAGACCATCGACGTCTGTTATCCCTACACCGGCGAAGTCATCGCCACCGTCCCGAAAGCCACGCTGGACGACGTGCGCCGGGCCTTCCGCATCGCCAAGCAATATCAAAGCAAGCTCACGCGGGCCGATCGCTACAACATCCTGATGCGTGCGCGCGACTTGATCGCGGCGCGACGTGACGAAATCGCGCGGCTCATCACCCTGGAGTCCGGCCTGTGCCTGATGGACACGCTGCACGAAGTCGGCCGCGCAAGCGACGTGCTGCTGTTCTCGGCCAACCAGGCGCTCATCGACGACGGCCAGGTGTTCTCCTGCGACCTCACGCCGCACGGCAAACAGCGCAAGGTCTACACCATGCGGCAGCCGTTGCTGGGCGCCATCTCGGCCATCACACCCTTCAACCACCCGCTGAACCAGGTCATCCACAAGGTTGCCCCGTCCATCGCGACGAACAACCGCATGGTTCTCAAGCCCACCGAAAAAACGCCGCTCGCGGCTATCCTGCTGGCCGACATCCTCTACGAAGCCGGGCTGCCGCCCGAAATGCTCTCGGTCATCACCGGCGACCCGAAAGATATCGCCGACGAAATGCTCACCAACCCCGACGTCGACCTGGTTACCTTCACGGGTGGCGTGGCCATCGGCAAGTACATCGCCGCGAAGGCGGTCTACAAGCGCCAAGTGCTCGAACTGGGTGGCAACGCCCCGTTCATCATCATGGAGGACGCCGACCTTGCCAAGGCGGCCGCCATGACGGCCGCCGGGTCCTACAAGAACTCCGGCCAGCGTTGCACCGCGGTCAAGCGCATCTTCGTGCAGGAAAGCGTCGCCAAGGAATTCGGCGAACTGCTGATGAAGGAAACCAAGGCGCTCAAGTTCGGCGATCCGCTGGACCCCACCACGGAAATCGGCACGGTGATCGACGAAGAAGCCGCCATGCGATTCGAAAGCCTGGTCATCAACGCGGTCGAGCACGGCGCCGAACTCCTGTATGGCAACAAGCGTGTGGGCGCCCAGTATTGCCCCACGCTGGTCGACAAAGTGCGGCCCGAGATGGACCTGATCAAATACGAAACCTTCGGCCCGGTGTCTCCGCTCACACGGTTCAAGACCATCGACGAAGTCATCGGATTGGTCAACGCCTCCCCCTACGGCCTCTCCGCCGGGGTCTACACCAACCGCATGGACTACATCACCCGCTTCATCAGCGAACTGCAGGTGGGCACGGTCAACATCTGCGAGGTCCCCGGTTATCGCCTGGAGCTCACCCCGTTCGGCGGCATCAAGGATTCGGGCCTGGGCTACAAGGAAGGCGTCATCGAGACCATGAAGGGCTACACCAACGTGAAAACCTATTCCCTTCCCTGGTAATTCCCCGTGTAAAGCCATTTCCGACGCACATCAAGCCAGAGGCCCACGCGTCTTGACGCAGCCCTCAATAGCCTGCATCAAGACGCGTGGGCGGGAGCCTTCGTACGCACTGGGTTGATGCAATCATGCACCTCGATGTCGCCATCAAGCATGCGCTCGATGCTCTGCCCGATGAACTGATCCAAGGTAATTCCGCGTTTCTTGACCTCGACGGCGGTACGCCAGTGAAGCGCCGGCGTCACCCTGACATTGAAGCTTCCCTTGAATGGTTGATTCGGTTGTGCTCTCGTTTTCTGACAGAACGCCAGATAATCATCCACCGCCTGATGAAACGCCGCAGTGATTTCATCGACGCCGCTTCCATCGAATGAGATCAAGTCATTGATGAGTTCGATTTTCCCGAAGAAACAATGATCTTCTGCACTGAACCCCACGGAACCTTGATAGCCTTTGTATTCCAGCAAATCGCTCATAGCATTCCTCAGTCAATGAATTTCTGGGTGATTTCCTTGATTTTGTACACCTTGACGACAGAACCTGGATGGGGCCGGCTGGCATTGATGCGCAACATCTCGGGTAGCGGTGTGAAGTCGCGATCATGCTCAATGAGGCTTACAGTCGCGGCCAGCGTCTATTTGCGTTATCACCGCAAGGCTTGGCCTTGCCTCCGTCACTTATCGTTACTACAATAAGTACATGCAGATCTCGTTCGATCCGGCCAAAGACGATGGCAACCTGCGCAAACATGGCGTCTCGCTCGCCTTGGCCGTGCGGTTGGAATGGGAAACCGCTCTATGCTGGGATGATGGCCGGCGCGACTATGGCGAACCACGCCAAGTGGCGCTGGGCTACATCGGTCAGCGCCTGTATAGCGTGGTTTTCGTCGACCGTGACGAGGTACGACGCATCATCAGTCTGAGAAAGGCCAACTCACGAGAGGTGAGACGATATGCCGAAACTTAAACCCGGGACTATCCTTCCCACGCCCGAAGAGGATATTCGAATCGACCGGGGCATCGCTGCCGACCCGGACGCCATGGAGTTTGGCGAACAAGAGGCTCATCACGCCCGACGCATGGGGCGCCCACCACTGGCCGCGCCTAAGATAGCCGTGACGGTCAGGTACGATCAGGACGTGCTTGATGCATTTCGTGCCACAGGCGACGGCTGGCAAACCCGGATGAACGCGGCGCTGCGCGAGTGGCTGCGTGACCACAAGGCTGCGTAGCGGCCCGACGCGCCAAATAAAACACCCCGGAGGCTGGACTGACGTCCGGCATCCGGGGTGGAATGCTGCGAATCGAGTTGCCTGGGTCTTGCACCGCCACACGCAGCCAATAGCCACGCAAACGGCAAGCCGCCGGCGATCAGATGACGCGCGCGGCCTCGATCAGGCGCACCACCGTCCACGACTTGTCGCGACTGATGGGGCGGCCTTCGGCGATTTCAACGGTATCGCCCTCGTTGTACTGATTGGTCTCGTCGTGCGCCTTGTACTTGTTCGAGCGCAT
This sequence comes from Burkholderiaceae bacterium, assembly GCA_035720945.1. Lineage (GTDB taxonomy): Bacteria > Pseudomonadota > Gammaproteobacteria > Burkholderiales > Burkholderiaceae_B > SCQX01. The sequence goes on along the minus strand of DASTNK010000031.1, from coordinate 5,481 downwards.
GACGATCTTGCCATAGACGGGGTGCTTGACGCGGCGTTCGACGCGCACCACGACCGTCTTGTCCATCTTGTTGCTGACGATCTTGCCGATCAGCGTGCGCTGACGCTTGGCCGGCGCGGTAACTTGGGTTTCAGTCATTTCACTTTCCCGCGGTCTCAGTCATCAGGGTGCGGACGCGCGCGATGTCGCGGCGGACCTTGCCCAGCTGGCTGGTATTGGAAAGCTGTTGGGTCGCACGCTGCATACGCAGGTTGAAGTGCGCCCTCAACAGGCTGTCGAGCTCTTCCTTGAGCTCGGTGGCGTTCTTGGAGCGGAGTTCGCTGGCTTTCATGGGATCTCCTTAGGCGCCGATATGACGACTGACGAACGTCGTGGCAATCGGCAGCTTGGCGGCGGCCAGGCGAAACGCTTCGCGCGCGATGTCTTCGCTGACGCCTTCCATTTCGTACAGGACCTTGCCGGGTTGAATTTCAGCGACCCAGTATTCCGGATTACCCTTACCGTTACCCATACGGACTTCGGCGGGCTTCTGCGAAATGGGCTTGTCGGGGAAGATACGGATCCAGATACGGCCACCGCGCTTGATGTGCCGGTTTATGGCACGACGAGCGGCTTCGATCTGGCGCGCCGTGAGGCGCCCGCGACCGGTGGCCTTCAGACCGTATTCGCCGAACGACACCAACGCACCGCGGGTCGCCAGACCGGTGTTGCGGCCTTTCTGCTCTTTACGATATTTTCTGCGTGACGGTTGCAGCATGTTTATTCTCCTTCAGGCGCCGGCGCGTCGGTGGACGCGGCAGCGGCCGGCTTGCGGGGGCCACGACCCCGGCCACCGGCGGGGCGGCGGCCGTCGGGACGCTCGCCACGGGGCGCACGGCGCGGACGACGTTCTTCGTCACGCGGGGGGGCGGCCGTTTCCGGAGGCATTTCGCCGTTGGGCAGCATGTCGCCCTTATAGACCCAGACCTTGATACCGATGATGCCGTACGTGGTCTGCGCCTCGGCCGTGCCGTAGTCGATGATGGCGCGCAGGGTATGCAAAGGCACGCGGCCTTCGCGATACCATTCAGTGCGGGCGATTTCGATGCCGTTCAGGCGGCCGGAACTCATGATCTTGACGCCCTGGGCGCCCAGACGCATGGCGTTCTGCATGGCGCGCTTCATGGCGCGGCGGAACATGATGCGCTTTTCGAGCTGCTGCGCGATGGAATCGGCGATCAGTTGTGCGTCGGTTTCCGGCTTGCGGATTTCCTCGATGTTGACGTGCACGGGCACGCCCATGAGGCGCTGCAGGTCGGTCTTGAGGCTCTCGATATCTTCGCCACGCTTGCCGATCACCACGCCCGGACGAGCCGAGTAAATGGTGATGCGCGCGTTCTTGGCCGGGCGTTCGATGACGACGCGGCCCACGGAAGCGCTCTTGAGCTTCTTCTTCAGGTATTCGCGCACGCGGATGTCTTCGCCCAGCATGCCGCCGAACGCCTTGTCACCGGCGTACCAGCGCGAATTCCAATTGCGGTTGACCGCGAGGCGGAACCCAATCGGGTGGATTTTCTGTCCCATTGCGACTCCTTAAACGCCGACCTTGACCACAATGTGGCAAGTCTGCTTTTCGATGCGGTTGCCGCGGCCCTTGGCGCGCGCCGAAAACCGCTTCATCGACTGGCCCTTGTCCACGTAGACCGTGGTGACCTTGAGCTCGTCGATGTCGGCACCGTCGTTGTGCTCGGCGTTGGCGATCGCGGACTCAAGCGCTCTCTTGAGGATACCCGCGGCTTTCTTGGGGGTGAACGTCAGGATGTTCAGCGCCTGGGCAACCGACTTGCCGCGGATGAGATCCGCGACCAGGCGTGTCTTCTGGGCCGAAATGTGGACGCCACGAATAATAGCAGTAGTTTCCATCGCTTACCTCTTGGCCTTTTTGTCCGCGGCGTGACCCTTGAACGTGCGGGTCAGCGCGAACTCGCCGAGCTTGTGACCGACCATGTTCTCGTTGATGTACACGGGAACGTGCTGGCGGCCGTTGTGCACGGCAATGGTCAACCCGATGAACTCGGGCAGGATGGTGGAACGGCGCGACCAGGTCTTGATCGGCTTCTTGTCTTTGCCCTCGACGGCCGCATCGACCTTTTTGATCAGATGCGCATCGACGAATGGGCCTTTTTTGATCGAACGTGACATGTTGTTCGCCCCTTACTTGCGCTTGCGCCGTTGGACAATCATGGTATCTGTCCGTTTGTTGCGGCGGGTTTTGAAACCCTTGGTCGGGGTTCCCCATGGACTGACCGGCACGCGGCCTTCGCCAGTGCGGCCCTCACCACCACCGTGCGGGTGGTCGATCGGGTTCATGGCCACGCCACGAACCGTCGGGCGTATGCCACGCCAGCGCATGGCGCCGGCCTTGCCGATCTGGCGCAGGCTGTTTTCTTCGTTGCCGACTTCACCAATGGTGGCGCGGCAATCGATGTGCACGCGGCGAACTTCACCGGAGCGCAGCCGCACCTGGGCGTACACACCTTCGCGGGCCATCAGCACGGCGGAGGCGCCGGCCGAACGCGCCAACTGGGCGCCCTTGCCAGGCAGCATCTCGATGCAGTGCACCGTGGTGCCGACCGGAATGTTGCGGATGGGCAGCGCGTTGCCGGCGCGGATGGGCGCCTCGGCGCCCGACACCACGGACGCGCCCACCGCCAGGCCCTTCGGCGCGATGATGTAGCGGCGTTCGCCGTCGGCGTAGCAGACCAGGGCGATGTGCGCGGTGCGGTTGGGGTCATATTCCAGACGTTCAACCTTGGCGACGATGCCGTCCTTGTTGCGACGGAAGTCGACGACACGGTAGTGCTGCTTGTGACCGCCACCACGATGGCGCACGGTGACGTGGCCATTGTTGTTGCGGCCCGAGCCGCGCGTTTTCTTTTCGAGCAGGCCAGCGAACGGCGCGCCTTTATGCAGGCCGGGTGTGACCACCTTGAGCATGCCGCGACGACCGGCCGAGGTCGGCTTGACTTTTACGAGTGCCATTTAGTTCACCTCCGTAAAGTCGAGTTCCTGGCCGTCCTTGAGCGACACGTATGCTTTGCGCACGTTGTTGCGACGACCCATGAAACGACCAAACCGCTTTTCTTTGCCCTTGGTGTTGAGCACCTGGACGTCCTCGACTTCGACCTTGAACAGGAGTTCGACGGCTGCCTTGATTTCGGACTTGGTGGCGTCAGGTACGACGCGGAAAGCGACTTGCTGGTTTTTTTCAGCGACGAACGTGGCTTTTTCAGTCACGACCGGCGCGAGAATGACTTGCATCAGACGTTCGGTATTCATCCCAACATCTCCTCGAGCTGAGCGATCGCGGGCTTGGTGATCAGCACTTTCTTGTAGTGGATCAGCGACAGCGGATCGGCATAACGCGGTTCGACGACAGCCACATGCGCCAGATTGCGTGTGGCCAGGTAGACGTTTTCGTCGACAGCGTCGGTGATGATGAGCACCGACTCCAGCCCCATGCTCTTGAGCTTGGTGGCGGCCACTTTGGTCTTGGGAGATTCGAGCTGGAAGGAATCGACCACGGCGATGCGGTCTTCGCGAGCCAGCTGCGACAGGATCGCGCGGATACCCGCACGATACATTTTCTTGTTGACCTTCTGGCTGAAGTTTTCTTCAGGCGAGTTCGGGAACGCGCGACCACCCCCACGCCAGATCGGCGAGGACGTCATGCCGGAACGGGCGCGGCCCGTGCCTTTCTGGCGCCAAGGTTTCTTGGTCGAGTGCTTGACCGTGTCGCGGCCCTTCTGGGCACGGTTGCCGCTACGGGCATTGGCCTGGTAGGCGACGACGATCTGGTGCACCAGCGCTTCGTTGAAGTCGCGGCCGAAAACCGTATCGGGCGCGGCAACGGTGGAGGACGATTGTCCCTGATCGTTCAGGAGCTTGAGTTCCATGTCTTACGCTCCTTTCTTGGCCGGCGTCTTGATGGCCGGGCGGACGATGATGTCGGCGTTCTTGTGGCCCGGGACAGCGCCCTTGACCAACAGCAGGCCGCGCTCGGCGTCGACACGCACCACATCGAGGTTCTGCACCGTGCGGGTGTCGTCGCCCAGATGGCCGGACATTTTCTTGCCCGGGAAAATACGCCCCGGATCCTGCGCCTGGCCAATGGAGCCCGGCACGCGGTGAGAACGCGAGTTACCGTGCGAGGCGCGCTGCGATTTGAAGTGGTGGCGCTTGATCGTGCCGGCGAAACCCTTACCAATGGTGGTACCGGTCACGTCGACCTTCTGGCCTGCTTCGAACACGCTTTCAACGGCCACGACGGCACCCGCCGAGAATTCGGCGGCGCGGGCGGGGTCGAGACGGAATTCCTTGAGGATGCTGCCGGCTTCAACGCCGGCTTTGGCATAGTGCCCGGCCTGGGCCTTGGTCACGCGCGAAGCGCGACGGGTGCCGTAGACTAGTTGCACGGCTGCGTAGCCGTCGACTTCGGGCGACTTCACCTGGGCGACACGGTTGTTCGACACGTCCAGCACGGTAACCGGGATGGATTCACCTTCCTCGGTAAAAATGCGGGTCATGCCAACCTTGCGCCCTACAAGCCCAAGCCGGAACGCGGCGGGCGTAGGTGTCGGGTTCGACATCGTTTTCTCCATTCCCGACTGCGATTGGTCGGGGCTAATTTGCGCAAAAAACAAAGGGCCAAGCCCTTCTTGCTTACTTCACATGGCAACGCCACCCAACGAGCGGCGCATAGCCATTAAACCGATTTTACGGTCAAGCTAAGTAGTTTAGCATTATTTCCAGGCGTCAGGCAAGCGGTGCCACATTTTTCGGCTTGCCCACGCCGTACCCCGGGGCCTCCCGGCGCAATGCGGTGTGGGTGATGTCCAAAAACAAAGCGCCACGCATACGCATGGCGCTTTGTTTCTTTCGGGACATCAGGATCCCGCCTTCTTTCCGTTACTGCAGCGCGATTTCAACATCCACACCAGCCGGCAGGTCGAGGCGCATCAGCGCGTCGACGGTCTTGTCGGTGGGGTCGACGATATCCATGAGCCGCTGGTGCGTGCGCATTTCGAATTGATCACGCGACGTTTTGTTCACGTGGGGCGAACGCAGCACATCGTAGCGACGGATGCGGGTGGGCAGCGGAACCGGACCGCGCACCACCGCGCCAGTGCGCTTGGCCGTATCGACGATCTCGGCCGCCGACTGGTCGATCAGTTTGTAGTCGAACGCTTTCAGGCGGATACGGATTTTCTGACTTTTCATGGTGTTTCCTAAAGAACGAACAAGGCGGGGGCGACATGCCGCCCGCCCAGGCGGGATGCCGCGTTTTACGCGATGATGGAGGCGACGACGCCGGCGCCCACCGTGCGGCCACCCTCGCGGATGGCGAAGCGCAGCCCTTCCTCCATGGCGATCGGCGCAATCAGCTTCACCGTCATCGACACGTTGTCACCCGGCAGCACCATCTCCTTGTCTTTCGGCAGG
>DASTNK010000030.1:0-13388 GCA_035720945.1 Burkholderiaceae bacterium | reverse complement strand
GTACAGGGTGACCGAATCCGGTACACGCAGGCCGCGCGCAAGCCCCCATGCCAGCACTTCATAGTAGTGGTCGAAGTCGGCGCGTTTCCCGGCCGTGCATGATCCGCCGTAGGCGATGTCCACGCGCACGGGCGCTGGCAGATCCTTGAGCGCGATGCCGTTGCCCGGGTCGCCAGGACGGGCCACCATCGGCGTCAACCGCGTGCAGTCCACCCGCAGCGTCGCCGCGTAATGGGCACCGGTATCGCTGCGCATCCACGATTCCAAGACGAATTCCACGCCGCGCCGTTCCCGCAGGAAGCGCACGGTGTGGGAGTCCGGCGCCACGATGCCGGTGAGACCGCCGAGTTCCGCCGTCATGTTGGTGAGCGTCGCGCGTTCGTCCACCGACAAACCGTCGAGGGCAGGCCCCACGAATTCGAAAACCTTGCCTACGCCCAGGCCGGCGCGTATCTCCGGCCGCGCCAGAAGATCCAGCACAATGTCCTTGGCGGTGATGCCCGCCGGCAGGTGGCCTTCGAGCCGGATCAACAACGATTCGGGCAAGGTCATGCGCACCGCGCCGGTGATGAACGCGTTGGCCATGTCGGTGGAGCCCACACCAAAGGCGACGCAACCCAGGGCGCCGCTGTGCGGCGTGTGCGAGTCTGTGCCAACGACAAGTTGGCCGGGCAGGGCGTAGTGTTCCGTCATCATGGCGTGCGAGATGCCGGCCGCGTTGTCGCCTTTGTCTTGCGCGGCCTCGTCTTCGGTGAGCGTGCGGTGCGAACGCAGGCCGTGCGCCGCGACGAATTCCCGATGGGCGCGGCACATGGCCCGTATGGGTTGCACCAGGCCGCGCGTGCGATGCATGGCACTGGCCTCCACATACGACGTGTGATCCTCGAACGCGACGATGGATGCGGCGTCATGCAAGGCGGGCGTCGGATCGGCCGCCGTCCGCAGCATGTGGGCGCACATGCCGGTGTAGTACTCGTGTATGAAACGCCAGTCGGCGCGCACGAACACCCCTTGCCCGGGATTAGTGTTGTTCCGCGTGGTCGCGGTGCTCAGCAGGTGCCGCGCGACGATTTTCTCGAACAGCGTGCGCGACCCGGCGTGCCGATGTGTTTGCTGCGAGATGGGGGCTGTGATGTTACTCAGATGCCGGCGCCCGAACCCCAGCAGTCCGCCGCAGGCCAAAATGTCGGACGCCAGCGCGTCACGCCCGGCCAGCAATTCGCGCAGGGCGATGCGCTCGCCGCGCTGGATGCGTTCGATCAGGCTGAAATCCGTGGACGTGAGCAACCCGATGTTGTCGGCGTTCTGCCGGTAGAGCCGTTCGAAGCTTTCGGCGACCACCAACCGGATGCCCGCCAGCTTTTCGGCCATGGGGCTGTGCTCGCGCGAAGAACCTTTGCCGTAGCGCTTTCCGGCCACTGTCACGGTGAAGCCGGCGGTGACGATGGCATCCAGTGCGATGGGCGTCTCGTCGCCGACCCGCAGGCCGGTATACGGGTGACGGCCCAGCGCGTCGTCATAATGGGCCAGCGCCGCCATCGGCGTGATCTCGTCCGTGGAAATGTCGTCGCGCAACGGCAGCGCGCGAGGCAGTTCGACATCCGCTCCGCCGAGTTGCGCACGTAGCGTGGCCGCGTTGGCCGACAGGAATAGAACGCGGCCGAATAGGGGGAGGCATTCGTCGCGCGTTGGTGCTGTTTCGGGCTTGTCGTCACTGCTGTGCATGATGTTTCCTGGTCGCCGCGAGCCGTGGTCCAAGTCTTTCCGGACGCCCCGGTGGGCGAAAGTACAGAAAGCACAGTGTATCCTCACACTTCAGGCTGATACAGGAGAAGACCATGGCTATTGATGCCGCCACGATTTCCACGAATGACAAGTCACTCATCGAAGGCATCCGGGAATGGGTGATGCTGGAATCCCCGTCCCATGACATCGAGCGAGTGGGCAAGATGATGGTGCTGGCGGGCGAACAGGCCCGGCGCATGGGGTTGCGCACCGACCTGATCGACTTGGGGGCGGAATCGGCGAAGATGCTGCATGTGACCAATCGCCAGCCGGGCGACGTCAGCCCCGGCCTGCTGATCATCGCCCACCTCGACACTGTGCATCCGGTGGGCACGCTGCGGGTCAATGCCTGCCGTCAGGAAGGCGACCGTCTGTACGGCCCAGGAGTGTACGACATGAAGGCGGGCGCGTATCTCGCATTGTGCGCGCTGGGTGAGGCCGCCCGGAATGGCGGGACGGCATTGCCGGTGGATTTTCTCTTTTCGCCGGATGAGGAAATCGGCAGCCCCGCCTCGCGGTCGCACATCGAACGTTTTGCCGGTCGGGCGCATTGTGTCCTGGTGACCGAACCCGCGCGCCCGAACGGCGGGCGCTGTGTCACCGCTCGCAAGGGAACGGGTGTGGTGAAGGTGAAAATCATTGGCCGGCCGGCGCATGCCGGCATGCAGCATGAAAATGGGCGCAGCGCCATCAAGGAAATGGCGCACCAGGTCCTGGCGCTGGAGGCCATGACCGACTACGCGCGCGGCATCACCGTCAGCGTGGGCACCATACGCGGTGGCACCACCACCAACGTCGTGCCGTCCGAATGCGAAGCCATCGTCGATTTCCGGGTGCCGGATGCCGAAGCGGCCGAGTTCCTCCTGGCCCGCGTCCGAGCCATGAAGGCGGTCGACCCGGATGTCACATTGTCCATCGATGCCGCGCTGAATCGCCCGCCCATGGCGCGCGACGAGAACACGGCGGCGCTTTTCGCCACCGCGAGCGATTGTGCGAACCGCGCCGGCTTTTCTCTGGAAGAGGCCCCCATGACGGGTGGAGGCAGCGATGCCAATTTCACCGCCGCCCTGGGCATTCCGACCATCGATGGGTTGGGCGCCGATGGTGACGGCGCGCACACGTTGAAGGAATACGTGTTGGTTTCCACATTGGCGCAGCGGCTGGCTTTCTGGAAGGAACTGCTGCGCGGACTGCGGTGATCACGCAGACCACGGCGGACGTCTGGTCCACGCGTGTCAATGTACACTCGACTGAACAAGTTGTCTTTCGCGCAGGACCGTTACAGTTGGTATTGTCAGGGATTGTTGACTTGGTGTTACTGTAGTCAGACAGGCTCCGCACGGTGGAGCGATTATTTTGCGGGAGGTCCTTTATGAAGACAGCTCAACGAATGTTGATTGGCACGGTGCTTGCCACGGCGCTGCTTGGCTTGAGCGGTTGCAGTGGAATGTCTCGGCAAGGGCGCAACACGGCGATCGGCGCTGGTGTCGGCGCGGTCGGTGGAGCCGTGCTCACAGGCGGCAGCACCCTGGGTACATTGGGTGGCGCCGCCGTGGGCGGTATCGTGGGACACGAGGCCACCAAGAAATAAGACGGCCGGGGTGAGGTAAGGCGGCCAGGGCGTGTGCGGGCTTGTCGCAGACATGCGCGATGTGGCCCAAGTCGCCGTGTGCCGCTGCGCCCATGTTCTGCCCATGTTCTGCCCATGTACGGCATTCCCACGCATGGCTATGCTGCATTCCCACCATGGCTATTACTGACAGCCATAAAAAATGAGAACCATAAAAAAAGCCACCTGTTGCAGGTGGCTTTTCATTGCTTCAAATCATTGGTGCCGGTGAAAGGAGTCGAACCCTCGACCTTCTCATTACGAATGAGCTGCTCTACCAACTGAGCTACACCGGCCTGATTTCTGGAAAGCTCAACATTATACACATACCACCCAAGAATTTTCCAATGCCATGCCGCGCAAAATTGGAACCGGCTGACTTATTCGTTGTCTATTGTGTAATGCCGAAACGCAGGTATGATTGTAGATACACAATTGCGAAGCAGAGATGGTTTGGGCACAAGGTGTCGCGTCGCGGGGTCCGGTCACTTGATCGGAACCGAGCCGGCGCCACCTTCGGTTTCGGGGTTGCAATGAAGATTTTCACGCTTGAGCACCATCCGGTGTCGTATTTCGCGGATTTTGTGCTCTATCCTTTTGCCATCATGGCGGGGCTGGCGGTGTTGCTCCTGTATGCGCCCGACATCCACTGGCCCTTACTGCTGGCCGGCGTGGTGGGTTTCGTGGTCTGGAGTCTGGCTGAATATATATTGCACCGGTTCGTTTTGCATGGTGTGCAGCCATTCAAGCGCTGGCACGAAGAACACCACAAACGGCCCTTCGCGTTGATCGGCACCTCCACGTTCGCGAGCCTGGTGCTGTTCGTCATATTGGTGTACTTGCCTGTGGCTTTTGTGTTCGGCCGTTGGCCCGCGCTCGCGGTCACTCTGGGGGTGATTTCCGGCTATCTTTTCTATGTCACCGTGCATCACGCCTCACATCACTGGAAGGCGCGTCCAGGGTCGTGGTTGCAGGCGCGCAAGCTGGCGCATGCCCGCCACCACATGAGCGGCATGCATGGTTGGTACGGGGTGACCACCTCGTTCTGGGACCACGTGTTCTTCACTGGCCGGCGTTAGCAAGCTATTCCGCGCATAGGCCAGCGCCTGTTCCCGGCGAATGGCATTCTTTCAAGCCGGCCAGGGCACCGATCGGCGAACCGGCGATGTCTGGCGCCCCGGGTAAAGAAGAGTTCTTCAACCCTGCTGCTGCGCCGCCTTGCGCCGCGCCTTTTCAGCCAAGTAGCGTTCAGTGCAGTCGCGGCCTATGGCCAGAGCGCCGGCAACGCGCCCCGAATCGTCCTTCACCAGGCAGAAGTGCATGTCGACGTATACCGTGTGGCCGTCTTTGTGGATGGCCTTGGTGGTCAGTACGCGGTCGCCGTGTTGGGTGTGGCCGCTGTCAACGGCTTTTTGAAAGCCGACCCAGTGCGCCTGGCGCAGGTTTTCCGGGATGATGACATCCAGGCTCAGGTGCCGGGCTTCGTCGGCGCTGTAGCCGAATGCGTTCTGTGCGCCGCGGTTCCAGGCCTGGATGGCGCCGTCACGATCAATGAAAATGATGGCGTCGCCCGCCTGTTCGACCATGTTGCGGAACAGGTCGGGTGCCACGTCGTGGGGCGCGGGCGGATGGGCGCTTGAGGTACCGGCGGAAGCATTCATGGGGGAGTCCGTTAACGGTTGGGGGCTGGCGGCATGGCGCAATAGCCTGCCGCGCAACTTAGTCGCCGGACATTCTGATGGCCGAGGGGAAGAGGTCCCAGCAGGCCATGAAAAGCGCCGCGATCAACGGCCCTATCACGAACCCGTTCAGCCCGAAAAGCGTCAACCCGCCGAGGGTCGAGATCAGGATAACATAGTCGGGCATCTTGGTGTCCTTGCCCACCAGCAACGGACGCATCACATTGTCGACCAGGCCGATGACCAGGACGCAGAACAGGATGAGGATGGTGCCTTTCCAGTAGGCCCCCGTCAGCAGGAAGAACACCGAGATGGGGAACCAGATCAGCGCCGCACCCACTGCCGGCAGCAACGACAGGAACCCCATCAGCACCCCCCACAGCAGGGCACCGTTGATGCCCAGCACCCAGAAGATGATGCCACCCAACAGCCCTTGGGTGGCGGCCACGACGACGTTGCCTTTGACCGTGGCCCGTACGACAGTGGTGAACTTGCTGAACAGGTGATGCTTGTGCTCGTCGTTAAGCGGAATGAGCAGTTTCATGTGCTGACCCAGGCGCGGGCCGTCGCGCAGCAGGAAGAACAGCAGATACAGCATGATGCCCAGGCTGATCACGAATTCGAAGGTGTTTTGTCCGACGTTGAACGCCTGGGTGGCGAGGAACTTGCTGGCTTTCACAGCGCCGCTGGATAGGGTGCTTTTCAGGCTTTCCATGTCTCCCAGCCCGAAGCGGGCGAGTTCATCCCGCATCCACGCTGGTAGCGCGTGCTGCGCCTGTTCAAAGGATTGGCCCAGGTCGATCTTGCCGGCCGAAATCTGGTGGTAGAGAACGGCGCCTTCCTGTACCAGCGCGCCAGTGATGAATATAAGAGGGATGATCACGATCAGCACGCACAGCACCACCGACGTCAGTGCCGCGAGATTCGAGCGTCCACCGAAGCCCCTCAGGACGCGGCGGTGCAATGGCATGAAGAGGATGGCCAGCGCCGCGCCCCAGAACAGGGCGCCATAGTACGGGCGCAGCAGCCAGCCGAACGCGACGGTGACGATGATGAGCAGTAGCAGAAAGGCTTGGAACTGAATGTTGTTGCTGTTCATCTGGGCTCCCGGAAGCCATGCGCGGTGGCCGTGCCGTGTTGCCGCGCGGACGCGGCATCGGGCGGTGGCCTGATTTCTCGGGCATTGTGCCACAGGTGTTTCACGGGCGGGGGGCGCGAAGGCTATCGCTGTTGATTGTTCAGGGTGAGGTGTGCCGGTGGGTTTAAAATCGGGTGTCTTAATTCCTTTTTTAAGAGAGAACCCATGTTTCCACAACGACTGACCGATGGCTACCAATCTTTCCTGCACGGGCGTCTGGCGCATGAGCGCGCGCGCTACCAGGAGTTGGCCGAGAAAGGCCAACATCCGGAAGTCATGATCATTGGTTGCGGGGATTCCCGTGTGGCGCCGGAAACCATTTTCGACGCGGGCCCGGGCGAGATGTTCGTGGTCCGCAACATCGCGGCGCTGGTGCCGCCGTGCGAGGCCGATGTCGAGGGTTCCTACCATGGCACCAGTGCGGCGATCGAGTTCGGGGTCAATGCGCTGAGGGTGAAGCACCTGGTGGTGATGGGGCATGCCAGCTGCGGGGGGGTGGCGGCGTTCGCCAACAAGGCGGAACCGTTGACCAAGCGTGATTTCATCGGCAAGTGGATGTCGCAGATGGGGCCGGTGGCTGAACGGGTGGGGCCGCCGATGGGGGATCACGCCGGTTGGATCCGGAAGATGGAATGGGGGATCGTGGAGCTGAGTCTCCAGAATCTCATGACATTCCCCGCCGTGCGCGAGCGTGTGCAAGAGGGCAGCCTGACGCTGCATGGGGCGTATTTCGGCGTGGCGACGGGGGTGTTGTTCGTGCGGGATCCGGTCAGCGGGGAATTTCGGCCTTACGCCGAGAAGGCCTGAGGCACGGTCGTTGCCGGTGGTTTGCGCCTCGAGTCTGCTCGTTTAAAACGTCGAGGCGCAATGGCCGCCGGTGGGGGCCTGGCCTGATCCCAGCGCGATCACGGGCGGTTCGTGGCGCAGATCGATGGGGGCGCTATGCGCCCAGTCCCAGGCGAGGAAGGCGATCAGGGCGGCCCAGAACAGCGTGATGAGTAGCGGCTTTCTCATGGCATCATGCGGTTCAGAAATAGCGGCGGCGCAGGCGTACGCCGAGCAGTGAGCCCAGGTAGGCCATGGCCACCCAGATCCAGCCGTGCACACTACCGGTCGAGATCCCGCTGACCATCGCGCCGATGTTGCAGCCGAATGCCAGGCGGGAACTGTAGCCCAGCAGGAAGCCGGCGACGATGCCGATCAGCCATTGTTTGCCGGTCAGCGGGCGGGATTCGGAGCGGGGTTTGCCCACGGCGATCCAAAGCGCGCCGGCCAGTATGCCGATATCGGTGATGGACGTGACATCCAGGAACACGGACTGATGCAATGTGGTGGTGTTCACCGCCTCGCGCCAGAAGGCATTGGTGGTCGGATCGAACAGGCCGGCGGCGGTGGCGAGTTTCGCGCCCCACAGTCCGAAGCCGTAGACGATGCCCCAAGGTTGCCCGGCGATGGCGAGGTTGAGCGCCGCAAGAATGGCCAGCAGCACGGCGCCGATAATCAGTTTGCGGGTCAGGCGGCAGGCCGAGGGGTCGGATCGCCACAGCACGATGGCGGCCAGTATGACCAGGCCGGCCAGGGTGACGCCCAGCGCTTCGGCGCCGCCCAGGTGGGTGACGAGGCCGTAAGGCGCGATCGAGCCAAGGGCCAACCAGCGTTCCAGGGTGGCGGAACCCGCGAAGCTGCCGATGGCGAAGACCGGAAGTATCACGGTGTTCAGCGGAATGCCCAGGCCAGCCTTGTACAAAGTGCCGGATCCACAGCCGTCGGCGATCTGCATGCAGGCGCCGAACACGAAGGCGCCGATCAACAGGCTGATGCTGGGTGGCCCCAGCGCCGCGCGCAAATCGGCGGGATGCGCCGCGAGCATGGGTATGCAGATCTCGGCCGCCAAGGCGATCAATAGCAACTGGGCGAGGATGCCGCTGGGGTCGCGTCGCTCGATGAAATTACGCCAACCGGTTGTGAAGCCGAAGCGCGTGCCCGCAAGTGTCGCGCCCATCCCCAGGCCCACCAGGAACAGCAAGGCCTGGCGCAACGAGACGAACCAAGCGAGCAGGACGATGCATGCCGCGATGGCGAGTGCCAGCAAGACCCGGCCGCGCCATCGGACGCGCTCATCGTGTGCGACCGGTACCGCGCCGAGACCGGAGGTTGTCGTGGGGAGTGCCGCCATGGTGTCGCTCAGCCGAGGAGGCCCTTGAGTTTCATGAGTATCTGTTCGCCGCGGCCGGGCACGTTCTGCATGGGCAGCTTGGCGTCATGCGTCCATTCGGCCAGCGAGGCGGGATAGAGGCGCACGTTCTGGATGCCCACGACTTCGGACAGCGCGAACCAGTCGGTCGCAGCCCAATGCCCCGTGTTGCAGAATGAAATGGTCTCTTGCTTCGGCTGGGACAATTCGAGCGCCGCGATGCGCCGCGCCTTGTCGGGCGAGACGAAAATGGCCGTGCCTGGTTCGAACCATTTGCCGTTCTCGAGGTTGATGGCGTCCTTGATGGTGCCGGGAACCAGCGCGGTGGGGGCTTTCACTTCGCCCAGATAGAACTTGTGTGGGCGGGCGTCGATCAACCGTGTCTGCGCATTGCCCACTTGTTTCGCCACATCCTGGGTGGTGGCGATCAGACTGTTGTCCAGGTGCGCGACGTATTGGGAAGGGGCGACGGTGGGAATGACGCGGTCTTCCGGCAGGCCGGCATCGGCCCAGGCTTTCAGGCCGCCATTGAGGATGGAGAGTTGCGTCAACCCCAGATACTTGAGCGTCCAGTACACGCGGGCCGAGCCGCCAAAATCGGTCGAGTCCTTGCCCGACGACACCACCACGGCGTGGGTATCCCCGTTCAGCCCCAGATGGCGTACCAGCGTCGTCAACACGCTTTCCGGCGGGAGTTTACCCGGATCGTTCGCCGGGCCGCGCCATTGGTGGTAGGGAGCCGAGATCGCGCCTGGAATGTGGCCCGCGGCATAGGCTTTGCCGGGGCGGATGTCGATGATGCGCACGCCGGGGTCGTGATCGATGGCGTGGAGTTCCGCCGGGGTGAGCAGGGGCTGTGCCGCCCATGCGGGCACCCAGATGCCCACGGCGAGCACAGTGAGCAACGTTGAGATCAGAGACTTCATGTGGCGCTCCGGCAAAAAGCAGGGAAGTGCCTATTGTTCCTCAATCTTTTTATACGGAAAAATATTAGTTCTTCATTTTTATATATTTTTCAATGATATTGGGCTATCTGAGTTCCGCGCGTTTCATCAGGTCACGGAGTTCAATACGTTCCCGGGTAGGCTCCGCCATCCAACAGGATGTTCTGCCCCGTCAGATACCCGGCTTGCATACTGCACAGAAAAGCACAGATCGCGCCGAACTCCGCCGGAGTGCCAAAGCGGCGAGCCGGGATGGTGCGTTTGCGTGCTTCCAATACAGTGGCTGTTTTTTGTCCCGATTTTTGCGCCGCGGCTTCCATGGTGTGGCGCAACCGGTCTGTGTCGAAGGCGCCTGGCAGCAGGTTGTTGATTGTCACGCCTTGCGCGGCGATGTCGCTGCGTGCCAGTCCGGCGATGAAACCTGTCAACCCGCTGCGCGCGCCATTGGACAGGCCGAGGATATCGATGGGGGCCTTGACCGAGCTCGACGTGATGTTCACGATGCGTCCATACCCGCGCCGAGCCATGCCGTCCACGGTTGCCTTGATCAGTTCGATCGGCGTGAGCATGTTCGCCTCCAGCGCCGCCGTCCATGTCCTGCGATCCCAGTCATGGAAATCGCCCGGTGGGGGGCCGCCCGCGTTGGTGACGACGATGTCGAAGTCTTTGTGTTCCGCGAACACGGTGGCCCGGCCTTCATCCGTCGTGATGTCGGCGGCGACGTGGTGGACACTGGGCGTCGCGAATTCATTGGTGGCCGCGATCGCTTGCAGTGACCGGGTTGCCACCCGCAGCGGTTCGGCGCCGCGCGCCACGATGACGACATTCACGCCTTCGCGCACCAATGCCTGCGCACAGCCCAGGCCCAGGCCTTTGCTCGCGCCGCACACCAGGGCGGTTTTGCCTGCTATTCCCAAGTCCATGTCGATTTTCCTTTGATAAATGATTGAAGAGGGCTGCGGGCCACGCAGCCGGCGGGCGCAGGACTGTTGGTCAATGCCTGAATCGTAATCGCGTTCGGCGTGGCGAAGCCCGAAGCGCGCTCACACAACCACTTTCGATTGTTCACATTGCCGTACCACTCCGCCGCCCATAATCCGCAATACAAATAAATGATCATCGTATCCAGGGGAGACAACATGCTCGGTCGTACGTTCAGTCGATATGGTGTGGCAGTGCTTCTTGCCACGTTGGTTGCCGGGTGTTCCTTGTTTGGGGCCAAGACGTCAAAACCTGATGGCCGCGCCAAGTCCTGGGGTTACGACAGTGTATGCAAGCGGAACCCCGGCCAATGCATGTACAAAGGGCACTATGAGCCAGGAGAGCGCGAATATGCCGAGCAGGAAGCGAAACGCCTGAATCAGGCCTCGCTCGACAGGCTGCGCCACAGTTCCGGCTATTGACCGAGCCCCACCCATGCCCGGCGTGATCCGGACACCAGGTTCCCCCTGGGTATGGAAAAAAAACTATTATTCTATCGTTTTCAGATATATGAAAAATGCATCGATGATGAGGTAAAAAAGTAATTTTTATTAAAATCACTTAAACAAATGTTTCATTCCGACTAGAGTTGCCTGTACTCGTCGCACAGGGATCAGAGGTGGCACCAGCAGGATGGACAGCCAGACTGAACACATGGGTGGCCTAGACCGAGATGGCGAACGAATTTCCCCCTCATGATGAGGTTGGCGCTTTGCGTCATCAATTGACGCGCGAGCGCAGGGTGCGTGAGCGCGCGGAATCCATTGCAAAGCGCAAACTGAGGCAATTGCGCCGTCAGCGGGAGGCTGTCGATCTGGTCGAGGCCACGGTTTCAACCGCTGATCGGGCGAGCTCAGCCGACGAGGCGCTCGAGTTCTCCGTCAACACCATCTGCCAACAGTTGCGGTTTTCCGTAGGTCATCGGTTTGTCTTAAGCGCGGCGGCGCGGGATGACGCGCCCAGATTTGAACCTTCGAATGTTTGGTATTGCGCCGAGCCGACACGGTTCGCGTCGCTTCAGGCCGCCACCAACGCGGAAAAAGAGGCCTGCATGAGTCACGGCCTGCCCGGGCTCGTTCTGGCAAAGGGCAAACCGATCTGGGTTTCCGATCTTGCGCGAGAAACACGGTTTCCGTTTCCGCGTGTCCAGTCAGCCCTCGCGGCAGGGCTGCGCACCGCGTTCGCTTTCCCCGTACAGGAATGCGGCAAAGTGACTGCGATTCTGGAGTTCTTCACTGAGGGGCGCAGTGGCGCCAGTCCGGCGTTGCTGCACGCGCTGGATCGGATCGGCACTCAACTCGGCCTCACCATGGAGCGCCAGCGGTTCAGGGATCGGTTGATCTACGAAGCATTCCATGATCCTCTGACCACGTTACCCAATCGCGCAAAACTGCTCGAGCGCCTGCAACTCATTCTGGAGCACAGCAAGCGTCGACCGCAGTACCGGTTCGCATTGCTGTTCATCGATCTGGATCGTTTCAAGTGGGTCAACGACAGCCTGGGGCATGCATACGGAGATGCTCTGATCTCGGAGGCCAGTCGGCGGCTGGCGGCGTGCGTCCGACGCGAGGATTTGGTCGCACGCAATATTTCCGCCCTTGAGGCGGGCTTCATGGGGCATATCGTCGCACGCCTTGGTGGCGATGAATTCACTGTCATTCTCGAGGACATCCGTGGTGCGAGCGATGCCATGCGGGTGGCTCAGCGGATTCAAGAGGCTTTCTCAGCCCCGTTCGTGTTGGCCAACCAGAATCTCTATATTTCGGCAAGTATCGGCATTGCGCTCAATACCGCAGACCACGAAACCGCCCAGGATGTTCTCCGTGACGCCGACATCGCCATGTACCGCGCCAAGGCGCGCGGGCGAGGTTGTCATGAACTATTCGACCAGGCGATGGGAGCGCACGCGAAAAAGGCGCTGAAGCTGGAGACCGAGCTTCATGAGGCGGTGGAGCGCCGGGAATTCCAACTGCTGTATCAACCGTTCCTCTCCGTCGACGATAGCACCATCCGCGGTTTCGAGGCGCTGTTGCGATGGCGGCACCCCGAAAGAGGCCTCCTGCTGCCCGACCAGTTTTTGCCCACAATCGAAGAGACGGGCCTTATTCGTACCATTGGCCGCTGGGTGCGGGAAGAGGCCTGCAGACAGGCGCGCCGTTGGCAAAATGCCTTCCCGTCCGATCCCCCACTCGCGATGAGCATCAATGTCTCGGCCAGCGAGTTCAACGAAGAGGGGTTTGTCGACCACTTGAGCTGCGTGTTGAATGCCACTGGCCTGCCGCCGCCAAGCCTGATCCTGGAGCTTACTGAAACCGTCGCGATGGCGAATCTTGAACAGGCCCAACGGGTGTTCGCCCAGATCAAAGAGCTGGGCGTGCGCTTGAGTCTGGATGATTTCGGCACTGGCCACTCTTCGCTGAGTTCCCTGAGGCGTCTGCCTATCGACGTGCTCAAGGTCGATCGGTCTTTTGTGAACGGACTTGACTGTAATGAAGGAAATCAGCATGTTCTTGAAATGATCGTCATGCTTGCGCGCGCTTTCAACATGCGGATTGTGGCCGAAGGGCCGGAAACCGTCGAGGAATTCACCTACTTGAAGCGTCTTGGTTGCCATTACGTTCAAGGCTTTTATTTTCACCGCCCCCTGAGTGAAGCCGCCGCCACGGCGGAACTGCGCAAGCAGCGACAGCGGAGCGACGAGGCGCCCGACGCCGACATCCACACTCTCTCCTGACTCTCAACCCGCAACGTAGGTGAAAACAAGCCGCAATAGCGCAAGGCCGGTCTGTGGGGCCTGCCCGTCAACTTGATACCATTTTCCCTCGTTGCCGGTGTGATCCGAAGGCCCCCTGGGCCAATAAATGGAGCCACAAAGCAAAACGCCAACCGGAAAGGTTGGCGTAAGTGCTTGATCCTGTTGGCTCCCCGAGCTGGGCTCGAACCAGCGACCTGCGGATTAACAGTCCGTCGCTCTACCGACTGAGCTATCGGGGAACATCCAAAGAAGCGAAACTATAGCATAGAAAAAATGACGCGCGCAAACGCGCTTCCGTGGCAA
>DASTNK010000029.1:0-22223 GCA_035720945.1 Burkholderiaceae bacterium | reverse complement strand
GTGTCGAAGGCCAGCGAACTCTTGCCCGACCCCGACACGCCCGTCAGGACGAGTAGTTCGCCGGTGTTGATGGAGACATCCAGGTTCTTCAGGTTGTTCTGGCGCGCGCCAAAGATGCGTATCTGTGAGCTCATTCTGTGTTCTCGGCTGGCCGCCCTGCAAGGGTTGTGGCCAGCCTTTCGTCCATTTTTACGGTAGAATCGTGGGTTAACTGATATTTTTTGCCTTAGGCAACGCTTTTTGCTTGTGTTTGAGCGAATCGGCGGTGTCCTTAGCTTTTGTCTGGTTCTTTCAGGTCTCGCGTGCGCCGTCGCCACTGGCATGGGTGCCGGGAGGTCAAAGAATCACGTCGGCGGTGCGAATCCGGCCGACGGTTCACGTTCGGAGAACATTATGGCGGAAATCAAACGCACACGTCGCAACACGCTCGAGCGCCGTTGCCTGGGTAAATCGTTCAAGCGGCTTTTCGTGAAAGCGCCGAAAGGCATTTTCAAGATGCTTGAAAAGGTAAAACGCGCCTGAAGAAAGGGTGAAACGCGCCAGGAGTTCCGGGGGCGGGTAGCTCTGGAACGCTTGGTGTGTATGTGTCGATCTTGTATCGACCAAGTGGTTAACGGTTGTTTCAGTTTGCCACCAACGGAAAATCCGCCGATCGTATCTGGTTCGGCGGCTTTTTTTTGCCCTATGATCGTGCGCAAACCAATATCAGCCTTCCCGGAGACGCAGGCTTCCATGAATGTGTGGCAGTATCAGTTCACCGTTCTCACCCCCTCCTACAATCGGGCGCATACGCTTGGGCGCGTCTACGCGTCACTGTGCGACCAGACGTTCCAGGATTTTGAATGGCTCGTGGTGGACGACGGGTCGACCGACGACACGCGTCAGCGCGTGGAAGCCTGGCAGGCGGAGGCCCGGTTCCCCATCCGCTACGTGTGGCAGGCCAATCAGCACAAGAAGACGGCTTTCAATCATGGCGTGCGCGAAGCGCGTGGCGAACTGATCGTCGCGCTCGACAGTGACGACAGCCTGGACATCAATGCGCTCGATGCCATGAACCGCGCCTGGCGCGACATTGACCCCGATGCGCGTGCGCGCTACGTGGCGGTCACGGGCCTTTGCGCCAGACCCGACGGCCATATCGTGGGCGACATGTTTCCGCGCGACGTCATGGACGCGTCGTCATTGGACATGACGTTCCGCCATCATGTGGGGGGCGAGAAATTCGGGTGCCTGCGCACCGCGGTGCTGCGCGATTTTCCGTTCCCGGAAGACATTCCGGGCTTCGTGCCCGAAAGCCTGGTGTGGCGAGCCATCGCCCGCGCGGGCTACCTGACGCGGTTCGTGAACCAGGTATTCCGCGTCTATCACGACAGCGCCGACTCCCTGTCGCGCCAAGGGCGTGATGGCGCCCGCCACGCGCTCGGCCTGTATCTGCTGGCGCGCGATACCGTGGTGGAGTGCCTGCCCTGGTTCGCCAGCCGCCCGACAGAGTTCTTCAAGGCGGCGCTGCGCTGCACGCGTTTCGGCTTGCACGTGGCCCGGAACGGCCAGGCCATCCCTGCCCGATACCGCGTCACGGGATGGAAATCGCAGGCGCTGGTGGGGCTGATGTGGCCGGCTGGCGTGCTGCTGTATGTGCTGGATCTGCTGCGGGCGTAGGGCCGATTTACACTAAATGATCGCCCCGCACTGACGAGCAGAAGGGGACGGGCAGATAGACCCAAGGCCCCATGCGCGGGCCAACTGGCCTATGGTGAGTTGCTGATGCCGAGCGTAATATGCTGGCACGCTGTAGCGACAAGAAGAACTGGAATCGAAACAACGGTCGCTGAGCAGAAGACACATCAAATGAGTCATGATTGAGGAGGGGCGCCATGTGGAGACTCTTGCGGTTCGCCGTCGGCGCTGCGCTGGCTGTTCAAGCCACAGCGGGCTGGGCGCGGGACGAAGCCCAGCTGGCGCGCGGCAAATACCTGATGAACGGCGTGGTGGCCTGTGCCAATTGCCACATTGCCCGGGGCGACAAGGGGCAGCCCTTGTTCGATCAGGGCATGTCCGGCGGAATGCTGTTCGAGGACAGCGCGTTCAAGGCCTACGCGGCCAACATCACGCCCGACCGTGAAACCGGAATCGGCGCATGGACCGACGCCCAGATCGCGAAGGCCGTCCGCGAGGGCATCCGCCCCGACGGAAGCGTGATCGGGCCGCCCATGCCCATTTCTTTTTATCGAAACCTGTCCGACACCGACCTCGCCGCGATCATTGCCTACCTGAGGGCCCAGCCAGCGGTGCGGCACGTCGTGCCGAAATCCGTCTACCACATGCCGTTGCCGCGCCGCTATGGGCCGCCCGTGGCGCACGTCAGCGCACCACCCGCATCAGACGTATTGAAATATGGCCGGTATCTGGCCAACATCGGCCATTGCATGGACTGCCATACACCCCGCGACAGCCAGGGCAGGCTGGTCACCGCCAGTTGGGGCGCGGGTGGCCAGGTGATCAAATGGCCGGGAGGCAAGGTGGTGACGCCAAACCTCACGCCAGACAAATCCGGCCTGGGAACCTGGACCGACGCCCAGATCGAACACGCCATCCGCGATGGCGTCGACAACCATGGCAGGCACCTGGCGCCGCTCATGGCTTTTGACTGGTACCGGAACATCGACGGCGCCGACATGCACGCGTTGATCGCCTACCTGCGCGCGTTGAAACCGCTACCGTTCGGCGGAAAATAAACCGGCGTTACTGCCTAAGCCAGCGCTACTGCCTAAGCCAGCGCTACTGCCGTGTCGGCGCCTCGGGCGAGTCGTCGTCATCCTCGTCGTTGTCATCGTCCTCGGGCACCGGGGTGTCGTTGAGCACGAACGGCAATATCTCGTTCAGGGTTTCAGTCCAGGCGACTTCGTTGCCGTGTCCGTCGATTTTGATGAAGCGGATGCCCCTGACGTCGGTCAACTGAATGGCCCAGAGGAATTCGCATTCGAACACGTCATCGCTGTGCAGCGTCAGCCCGCCTTTCTGGCCCAGCAAGCGCGCGTTGGGGCCGCCGATCTGCACGGTGGCGTCACAGGTTGCCTCGCTTTCCAGGGGAACGGCGAATATCACCCATTCGAAACCAGCCTCTTCGGCGTCGACCACTTCCGCCAGTACGGGTTTGCCCATGTAGGCACTCAGGGCGTCGGCGGTGCGCGCCAGCAGTTCGAGCTCGTGCGGCGTGAAGGTCAGGGGCGCGGCGGAGGACGGTGATGCGGTCATTGGGGGCGGTGGTCTAGGTTGGACGATGAATCGGGGCGGCACTGGGGAGGTTTTCCGAGGGCATCCGATCCCGATCCACAGCGCCTGCTTTCCGCTCGATTTGTTCAGAGGATCCCTGGGCCATTTTACGGCATCGCCTACAATCATCGGTTTACGACCATTCCGGAATTCCGAGTCTGCAACCATGGCCCAATACGTCTACACCATGAACCGTGTCGGCAAGATCGTACCGCCCAAGCGGCAGATCCTGCGCGACATCTCGTTGTCTTTTTTCCCTGGCGCAAAAATCGGGGTGCTTGGGCTGAACGGCGCGGGCAAGTCCACCTTGTTGAAGATCATGGCTGGTGTCGACCGCGACATCGAAGGCGAAGCCGTGCCCATGGCCGGACTGAAGATCGGCTACCTGTCGCAGGAGCCCGAACTCGACCCTGGCCACACGGTGCGTCAATCCGTGGAGGAGGGGCTGGGCGACGTGTTCTCGGCCCGCCAGCGGCTGGAAGAGGTCTACGCGGCCTATGCCGAACCCGATGCCGATTTTGACAAGCTCGCGGCAGAACAGGCCGAGCTCGAGGCCGTGATCGCGGCGGCGGCGTCAAGCGGCGCGGACGACATTGAGCATCAAATGGAGATCGCGGCCGATGCTTTGCGCCTGCCGGCCTGGGACGCGGTGGTGGGTAATCTGTCCGGGGGCGAGAAGCGCCGCGTCGCGCTGTGCCGCTTGCTGTTGTCCAAGCCCGACATGCTGCTGCTGGACGAACCCACCAACCACCTGGATGCGGAAAGCGTGGAGTGGCTCGAGCAATTCCTGCGCAAATTCCCCGGTACCGTGGTCGGGGTTACGCACGACCGCTACTTCCTCGATAACGCGGCGGAATGGATACTCGAACTCGACCGCGGGCACGGAATTCCCTGGAAAGGCAACTACAGTTCCTGGCTCGAGCAGAAGGAAAACCGCCTCGAACAGGAAGAGGCATCGGAATCCGCCCGCCAGCGCACCATCAAGAAGGAACTGGAATGGGTGCGCCAGAATCCCAAGGGTCGCCACGCCAAGGCCAAGGCTCGTCTCGCGCGTTTCGAAGAACTTTCTTCGCATGAGTACCAGAAGCGCAACGAAACCCAGGAAATCTTCATCCCGGTCGCCGAGCGGCTGGGCACCGACGTTATCGAATTGAACAACGTCTCCAAGGCGTATGGTGACCGCCTGCTGCTCGACAACGTCAGCTTCCGCATTCCGGCAGGAGCGATTGTCGGGGTCATCGGCGCCAACGGCGCGGGCAAGTCGACGCTGTTCCGCATGATCGTCGGCACGGAAAAGCCCGATGCCGGCGAAATCCGGATCGGCCAGACCGTGCGCATGGGGTATGTCGACCAGTCCCGCCATTCGCTGCCCGACGACAAGACAGTGTTCGAAGCCGTATCCGATGGCGCGGATCTGCTGACGGTCGGCCGTTTCGAAATGGCTTCGCGCGCCTACCTGGGCCGCTTCAACTTCAAAGGCGCCGATCAGAACAAGCGTGTGGGCAACTTGTCAGGCGGGGAGCGGGGGCGGCTGCACTTGGCCAAGACGCTGCTGTCCGGAGGCAACGTCTTGCTGCTCGACGAACCGTCGAACGACCTGGACGTGGAAACCCTGCGCGCGCTGGAAGATGCCTTGCTGGAATTCGCCGGTTGCGTGCTGGTCACCAGCCACGACCGCTGGTTCCTGGATCGCATCGCCACGCATATCCTCGCGTTCGAGGGGGACTCCCGCGTGGTGTTTTTCGATGGCAACTACCAGGAATACGAGCAGGACAAGAAGCAACGCCTGGGCGAGGAGGGCGCCAAGCCGCGGCGCCTGCGTTATAAATCATTGAAGTAGGCGGATGCCTGGCTTGTTGATTCAACTCTTCGGCGCCCGCGTTCCTCATCTGACGTTGCGAATCCCCGCGATGGCAACGTCAGTTTCCGCAGCTCGTGCCTTGCCTGATGAGCCAGGACATTCACATTGTGGAGCACAGCATGGCCGGATTACGCGCGCGTGACGGTGTGTTGCTGGTGGTCGATTTGCAGACCGGGCTGCTGCCCGCCATCGATGGCCGGGCGGGATTGGCGCGTCGATGCGAGGCGCTGGCGCGGGCGGCGCATCTGCTCGATGTTCCCGTCCTCGCCACCGAGCATTGCCCCGACAAGATCGGCCCGACGCTGCCGGCGGTGGCCGGATTGGTGGACCGTGTCGTGCCCAAGACCCATTTCGACGCAACGCGCGAAGTCGGCTTCATCTCCGCTCTGCCGATGGGAAGGCCCAAAGTGCTGGTGACCGGCACCGAAGCTCATGTGTGCGTGTGGCAGACAGCGTTGGGCCTTAAAGAAGCGGGCCTGGATCCCGTCCTGGTCGCCGACTGCGTGGGGTCGCGGCGCCCGTCCGATCGCGCCACGGCCCTGCGGCGGGCCGCGTTTCACGGCATCGAAGTCGTGACGTCCGAAATGGTCATGTTCGAATGGCTGGAGTCGGCCGGCCATCCGCGTTTTCGCGAGGTGTTGGCGTTGATCAAGTCAACGGACGATTAGCCCCGATATGTCATTGGCGGGCTTTTCGAAAAAATCTCTGGCCGGCGGGTGTTTTGAAGGCGGGATAACGATGCCAGGTCGACCTGAGGAAGGCAGTTCCAGCGCGGCCGGGGCGCGCCGCCAATGTTGGGCCGACGCGCCCGACGCTGTGTCGGGCTGATGGCAACTCTCTTCGCCACGCTGACTCTCGTTGCTATTTGGCTATGTCCTGCGCCCGCTTCATCAGCGTTGGATCTTGCTGAATCGCCCGGCTCATGCTGTTGAATTCATTGACGCTCATCCCTTCTTTCTGAACGGCATCGACCATTTTCTTGTTAGCTTCCTGGGCGATTTTTTCGCGGGAGGCTTCGTCTGGCGACGATTGCAGCTTGGGGTTGTATTCCTGCACCACGACAGCGACCTTCTTGGATGCGCCGACGAATTTCCTGAGCTGTGCGTCTGAATAATTGACGGCGGGCCCCTTCTGCGCGGCCGGCGATGGCGGTTGCGCAGCGGGAGCCTGTGTCTGCTGCGCCATCGCGGGGGCAGCCGCGCCAGCCAATGCGAGCAGCGCGGTCAAACATGCGGTAGTGATCCATGGTTTCATGCAAACTCCTTTTCGCCCTCGACCGCCAGGGCCGGGGGATTCCGGACAGGAATGGTGTTTCTGTCAGATTGCCCGCAGTGTGATTAGCCTCATTTCTGCGGAGCGGGGGACGCAGGGGCTGGAGACGGCATCGCAGGCGCCGGAGCAGGGGCGGGTGACGAAGAGGGGGCGGCGGGAGACGCCTGGGCTGGTGAGGAAGAGGAGGTCCCGCCTGCCGGCGGCGGGGCGGAATCGTCGCCGCCTTTGGAGCACGCGGCCAGCAAACTCAGTGAAGCGGCCATGGCGGCAAGAGTCAATGTTCTGTGAATCGTATTCATGATGTTCCCCTTATGGAATATGAATGCCGCAGTCGCTTGACTGCGGCCTAGCCAGGCAGCTGATCTGTTACAACCGGCTTGTTGTCAACCGTACCAATCCCGGCGTTACGGGTAAACCCCTACATGTAAACGCGGGTTTCACTATCATTGTCCGAATAGCGACCAGATCAGGCGGATATAGAGGGAACAGCTTCTGTTGAGCGTCGGACGTACGAGATCCGAGATTTAACAACTGCATACAAGACCGTCCACGATCCGGGCTAAAACCAGCCTCCGGGCGTTTTCCCCGCGCCCGCTGTTTCCGTCGAGCCTGGCACTGGATCAGCGCGGCTGCGGCCTAGAGCATTTTTGATTTGGAGATATACATAATATGGACTCTTCTCTATCACAACTGATGGAGATGGTCATGCATATCTATTCGCAAGATCTTCGGGATTGAGTCCTGGAGGCGCTGGAGCGTGGTAAAAGACCTTCGGCGATCGCCCTGCGCTACTAAGCGGGTCGCTTGTGGGCGTGCCAGGTGCGTACGCGATGGCAAGAATACGGCCAGCGCCATAGTCCGCCGATGGGGGCCATCGACGCGGAGCTGCTTACCCCCGATGAATGCTTCAACTGCTTTGCTTCATGCGGGTAGGCAAACCAAAGTAAATCGCAAACGCGCCAAGGCAGTGTCGGTTGACTTCCTGTCAGGCCGGATCGGCCGCGCGCGCAGCCTCTGGTGGCGGCATTTCGATCTTGACTTCCAGCACTTCCAGGGAATTCTGCCTATCGAAGTTGACCTTGATGTCGTCGGGATTGATCTTGACGTAGCGCGAGATGACCTCAACCAGCTCGCGTTGCAGCCTGGGCAGGAAATCAGGCGTGGCGGCGCCATGGCCGCGTTCATTGATCAGGATGAGTTGCAGGCGATCCTTGGCCACGCTGGCCGACGTTTTCTTTTCGCCGAGCAGGAAAGACAGGAAGGACATGTCACTTACCTCCGAAAAGGCGCTTGAACAGCCCCGGTTTCTCGTAATCGACAAAGCGCAGAGCTTTTTCCTCGCCCAGGTAACGCGCCACCACGTCCTGGTAGGCCAGGGAAACTTCGCTTTCACGCAGATGGATGGCGGGGATGCCCTGGTTGGACGCCTGTAGCACGGATTCTGATTCAGGCACGACGCCAATCAGTTTGATGCGCAGGATGTCTTCGATGTCCTTGAGTGACAGCATTTCACCATCGGCCACCCGCTTGGGGCTGTAGCGCGTCAGCAGCAGGAACTCCTTGATGGGCTCTGCGCCATCAAGCGCCCGCTTGGATTTGGCAGACAGAATGCCCAGGATACGGTCAGAGTCGCGCACGGACGAGACTTCGGGATTCGTGACCACCAAGGCGTCGTCGGCGAAATACGAGGCCATGAGGGCGCCTGTTTCAATGCCGGCGGGGGAATCGCACACAATGTAGTCGAAGCCCATGTCCTTGAGCCCGTTGAGGGTCTTTTCGACGCCTTCCTGAGTCAGCGCGTCTTTATCGCGCGTTTGCGAGGCCGGCAGAATGAACAGATTCTCGAGTTGCTTGTCGCGGATGAGGGCCTGGTTCAGGGTGGCGTCGCCCTGGATGACATTGACGAAGTCGTAGACGACCCGCCGTTCGCAGCCCATGATCAAGTCAAGGTTGCGCAGGCCAACGTCGAAATCTATGACGGCGGTTTTGTGCCCGCGCATGGCCAATCCAGTTGAAAAGCTGGCGCTGGTGGTGGTTTTCCCCACCCCGCCTTTCCCGGAGGTCACCACTACGATTCGAGCCATGTCGATTGAATCCCTCTGATATTCGAAATTTACGTAATCGTAAAGCAAAAACAGCTTTGACGATCCCGCATTGTCGTTATTTGATAATCGGTTAGCAACAAAATGTTGAATCACCGCCATACGCCCGCCGCCTGCTTGCCAGGTGGCGGGCGCGAAAGCCTGGATCAGGTGTCCAGCGGAACGATTCTAAGCGCGTCGCCTTCGAGTTGGACCAGCATGGCGTGCGAGTGGGCCGGCTGTTCGAGGCGGGTTTCGATCACCCGATACACCCCCGCGATGGCCAGCAGTTCGGGGTCGAGCTGCGTCGTGAAAATGCGTGCGCTGGTGTCGCCCCGGGCGCCGGCCATGGCCTTGCCGCGCAGCGGCCCATAAATATGGATGTTGCCGTCGGCGATGACCTCGGCCCCTTGGTTGACGGCGCCGATCACCACCAGATCGGTCTGGCGGGCATAGATGCGTTGGCCGGAGCGCAAAGGATGGTTGATCACCATGGCCGCGGGCGCCACGGCGGAGGCCGCCGACGCGGCCGGTTTCTGCGCCGCGGCCTTTCCGCTGTTCTGTGGTGGCGCGATGGCGGGTGTTTCCTTTTCCGGCGCGGGTTTGCTGGCCACGCGCGCCGCCGAACTGGTCAGATCCACGGCGGTCAGGCCCAGGGCCTGCGCCGAGGCCAGATTGTCGTCTTGCGCCATCACCCCGATGGGGAACAGGCGGTGGCCGCGCAAGGCCTCGGCCAGCGCCTGCCAGTCCAGGGGCTCGTCGATCTTGGTGGCATCGATGACCACGGGTTCGTTCTCGAAGAACGCCCCGGCGTCGCGCATGCGCTGGTCCAGCGCGGGCAGCAGTTCGGCGAGATCATGGCTGTGCAGCACGACGCGCACGGCATACAGCGTGGCGCTCTTGAAATCAAGCGCCAGCGATCGATCTGGCGCGGAGGAGGTCTTGGCCACGGGGTCAGCTCCAGGAATCGCGCAGAGTGACCGCGCGGTTGAAGACCGGTGTGTCGGCGGACGAATCGACCTGGTCGGCAACGAAATAGCCCAGGCGTTCGAATTGCAGGATCGTGCCCGGCCGGGCATCGGTGCCCGGCTCGATCCAGCCGCGCACGGAATGGAAGGAGTCCGGATTGAGCGCGTCCAGGAAGTTCTTGTCGCCGGCGTCGGGGTGCGGATCGGCGAACAGCCGGTCGTACAGACGGACTTCGGCGGAGACGGCGTGCGCTGCGCTGATCCAGGTGATCGCCCCCTTGACCTTTACCGGCGGAGCGTCGGCGCTCTGGCTGCCGCTCTTGGTGTCGGGCAGGTATTCGGCGTAGACCGTGGTCACGACGCCGTTGTCGTCTTTGTCGAATCCGGTGCAACGCACGATATAGCCATATTTGAGGCGCACGGTGTTGCCCGGATACAGACGGAAGTACTTCTTGGGCGGTTCTTCGCGGAAATCGTCGCGCTCGATCCATAGTTCGCGCGTGAGTGGGAATTCGCGCGTGCCCTGTTCGGGGGCGTGTGGGTTGCGAGGAGCCTGGCAAGGCTCGTTGGTGCCTTCCGGGAAGTTCGTCAGCACCAGCTTGAGCGGATCCAGCACGGCGACCCGGCGTTCCGCAGTGGGATCGAGATCATCACGCAGCGCCTGCTCGAGCAGGCCGTAGTCGATGCGAGAGTCGGACTTCGAGACGCCCAGCCGCTCGCAGAACAGGCGGACGGCCGAGGGGGTGTAGCCGCGGCGGCGCAGCCCCACCAGTGTCGGCATGCGCGGGTCGTCCCAGCCCCGCACATGGCCTTCGCGCACCAGTTGCAGCAGTTTGCGTTTGCTGGTCACCACGTAGCTGAGGTTCAGCCGGGCGAATTCGTATTGGCGCGGCAGCGGGCGGCGCAGTTGGCCCAGATCGGCGAGTTTTCCGAGGATCCAGTCGTAGAACGGGCGCTGGTCTTCGAATTCGAGCGTGCAGATGCTGTGGGTGATGCCTTCCAGGGCGTCTTCGACCGGATGGGCCCAGGCGTACATGGGGTAGATGGTCCATTGGGTGCCCGTGCGATGATGCGCCGCGTGGCGGATCCGGTAGAGCACCGGATCGCGCAGGTTCATGTTGGGCGAGGCCATGTCGATGCGGGCCCGCAGCGCCATGCTGCCGTCCGGGTGGCGGCCGTCGCGCATTTCGCGCAGCAGGCGCAGCGATTCGTCCGCCGGGCGGTCGCGCCATGGGGAGTCGGTGCCGGGTTCGGTGAGCGTGCCGCGCGTGGCGCGCATCTGGTCGGGGTTCTGTTCGTCGACGTAGGCGTGACCGGCGGTGACCAGCGCCTCGGCGAATCCGTACAGGTAATCGAAGTAATCACTGGCGAAATAGCAGTTGGATTCACCATCCCGATTCCAGTCGAACCCCAGCCAGTGCACGGTGTCCATGATGGACTCGACGTACTCGGCCTCTTCTTTTTCCGGATTGGTGTCGTCGAAACGCAGGTGACAGGCGCCGTTGAATTCGCGCGCCAGGCTGAAGTTCAGGCAGATGCTTTTCGCGTGCCCGATATGCAGATAGCCATTGGGTTCCGGCGGAAACCGGGTGCGTATGGCGGCGGTGTCCGGCAGGCCTTGCTCTTGGACTGCGGCCGGCCCGGGCCGGCCCGCCCAGCGTTTGTCTGCGTAGCGGCCCGCACCCAGATCGTTTTCGATGATGGTGCGAAGGAAATTGGAGGCGGGCGGATTTGGAGCGGAGGTCATGAAGGTGAAGACGGGTGGAGTGTCTGGCGAAGTGAGCATTTTGCCACGTTCCGGGCCGCTTGCCGTGGGACCCGCTTGCAGGGCGTCGGCCACGAGGACGCAATTCGCCTTATCCAGGGATCCACGGAACAAGTCACCGCGCCGCATGTATCTGCGGCTTGCGGCTGTCTGCCACGTTGCAAATCCGCGCGATAGCAAAGACCATCTCTGCGGGTCGCGCCTTGTCCAGACCAGGAATCCATCGGTTTTATTTGTTCCAGTTAGCGTCAAACACTACACTAGGGCCTGTCTTTCATTAAAAGGGGAGCCGTACCGGCGCACATGATGAGCAACACGGCCCTGTGGCTGTCCGCCGTCCAGTTCTTCCTCAGCTACGGTTTCATGGCGCTGTTCATCGCTCTGGAACTGGGCCTCGCCTGGGCGCTGTTCTATTTCAAGGTGCGTGCCTTGTGGTCGGGCAATCAGGCCTGGACCGATGCCTATCGGTTCTGGGTCCGCATTTTCGCACTGGCGTTCTTCCTGGGCCTCGCTGGAAGCATGCCGGTGCTGATCCAGTTCGGCAGCCTGTGGCCGACCCTGATGGTCAAGATCGGCGAGGTGGCCGGCCCGTTGCTGGCCGCCGCCATCCTGACCACCTTCATTTTCAAATCGTGTTTCCTGGGGGCCATGCTCTTCGGTCAGCGCTATGTGTCCGATCGGGTGCATGCGCTCATCGTGTTCATGGTCGCGGCGGGTTGTTCGCTGGCCCTGTTCTGGGTCCTGGCGCTGCAGACCTGGATGCAAACCCCCACCGGCGCCAGCCTGATCGAAGGCCGCTATTACACCGGCAACTGGGTGCACATCATATTCAATCCCTCGCTTCCCTGGTATGGCGGCCAGGTGGCGGTGCTGGCGGTGCTCACGGCGGCGTTCATGATGCTGGGCGTTACGGCGGGGCAGACGTTCAGGCGCCCGCTGGTCGAAAGCGAACGCCTGGTGTTCAAGAACGCATTGATCGTGGCGGCGGTCTGCGTGGTGTTGCAGGGTTGGGTCGGCGCCGGGACGCAACGCGCCCTGGCCGCGTACCAGCCGGCTCGGATGGCCGCCACCGATGCCTATTGGCACAGCGGGGCGCCACCCGATCTGGTTCTGTTCGCGTGGCCCGATGAAGCGTCGGCGAGCAACCATGCCGCCTGGGTGTGGCATGGCGCGGCGAGCCCCTGGCTGGCGCGCGATGCCAAGGGCAGGCTGCAGGGGCTGGATCGATTCGCCGGCATGGCGCCGCCAGTGGCGCTGACGTACTGGTTGTTCCGGCTGATGCTGCTGATCGGGCTTGCGATGGTGCTGGTCAGCTGGGTCACTTGGTGGCGCGTGCGCAAGCGGCAATATGACCCGACCGGGCTGCCTCTTGGATGGCGCCGGTTGCTTGCCGCCATGACGTTTTCAGGCTGGGTGGCGTGCGCCGTGGGGCTGGGGTATGCAGCCTTCGGCATGTATCCCTATGCTGTCAACGATACCGTTACCCTGCGTGAGGTTTCCGGCGATGCGGGGATCTGGATGCTGTTGGCCGGCACAGTGGCGTATCTCGCGTTCTACGGGGTGCTGCTGTGGGGGTTCCTGGGGTTGCTCCGGCATGTGGCGCGCTATGGCGTGGTGCCGGTGGCGCGTCGAAGGGGGCGGGCATGATTTCCTATCTTGCCGCGCTGCTTGGGTTCAGTGCCCAGGATCCGTCGTTCTGGATGCCGCTGACGCTCATGGGGCTGCTTTTCGCCATCATCGTGGCGGGAACCGTCCTGGGAGGGTTCGATGTCGGGGTCGGGTGTCTGGTGTTTTTCGCGCCACCCGGCCTGCGTGGGCGCATGCTTTCGCTACTGGGTCCCTGGCGTGACGCGAACGAATTCTGGCTGTTTCTCGGGCTGGGCCTGTTCGTGACGGCCTTCCCGGGAGCATGGGGGGCCATCATGGGCCGCCTGTACCTGCCTTTGTGCCTGTTGGCCTTGGGGGTGCTGTTGCGCTCGGTGTCGTTCGAGCTCCGATTGCGCTCGCCACGGCCCATGCAGGCGGGCTGGATCCGGGGCTTCGCCGTCGGGTCGTTGCTGGTGGCGTTCGCGCATGGCCTGCTGCTCGGCGAACTGGTGGTGAACTACCAGACCCGGTCGGGGTATGTATGGTTTTCCGCGTTCATTGGCGTGTGCGCCTTTGCCGCGTACTGTCTGTTGGGGGCGTGTTGGCTCATCATGCGCGAGGCCGGTGAGCTGCGGGTGCGGGCGGTGGTGTGGGGAAGGCGGGCTGTGCGTTGGACGGCGGCCGGCGCGGTGGGGGTGTCGGTCGTGCTGGTGTTCGCCAACGCGGGTATTTTCCTGAAATGGACGGGACCCGGCATGTGGCGCGTCATGGCCGGCATCTGGGGGGCCGTGTTCCTGGCTTTCGTGGCGCTCGAGATGCGCCTGCAGCGCATGGTCAACCGCAGTTACCGCGCCACCTCGCTGCCGTTCGTGCTGGCGCTGCTGATTTTCCTGATTGTGCTTGGCGGACTGTGGTACAGCTTTTTTCCATTTCTGGTGCTCGATGACATGACCATCTGGGATGCCGCGGCCTCGGTGTCCGCGTTGCGCCTGATCGTGTCGGCGGCCGTGGTGGCGCTGCCGGTGGCGGTGATCTTCAATGTATGGGTGTACTGGCGCATGTTCGGCCTATCGCGCCCGCCGGCGCCGCCGCCGTTCAAACCGTAGGGGCACGGGGTTGGCTGATTCAACCACCCCGCTTTGGTTCTTCATCTACGCTTCGCGATATTGGAATGGAATGCCCTCTGAGCGGGCATCAGGTTGACGGTTCGCCGGAAGGCTTCGCCAGTGGAAACCTGAGCGTGATTTCCAGTCCGCCACCATTGGCATCACTCAGTTCGAGGGTGCCGCCGTGCGCCCGCGTGATGGCGTCCGCCAAAGCCAGCCCCAGGCCCACCGAGCCTGTGCGGGTGCGGGCATCGTCCAGCCGCGCGAAGGGGCGCAAGGCCTCGGCGCGGCGCGCCTCGGGGATGCCAGGGCCGTGATCGCGGACGGTGACCACCGCGAGACCGAATTCCGCCCGCAGATCCACCTCGACGGGCGGTTTGCCATGGTTCAGGGCATTGGTGATCAGGTTGTCGAACAGCCGCGTCAGGGCGGAGCGATCGGCGCTGATGGTCATGGGCGGGTTGTCGTGCCGGATCTGGCGCACAGTGTCACCGGTGCTTTCCCAGGCGCCGATCTGTTCGTCCAGCCAGACATTGAGGTTCAGCGGTTTGAAGCGGTAAGTGCCTGGGTCGGTGCCACGCACGAAACCGATGAACTGATCGATCATGCGCTGCATTTCCTGGATGTCCTTGCGCATGCCGTCCTGAAATGGCGCCTCGTTGGCCATTTCGATGCGCAGCCACATGCGTGACAACGGCCCTTTCAGATCGTGTGGCAAACCGGCCAGCAGCGTGCGGCGCACCGCGCTGGATTCCGCCAGTGTATCGAGCATGGCGTTGAACCGTTCGCCCAGGGCGCGGGTCTCGGTGGGACCAGACGGCACCACGCGCTGAGGGTTGCCCGCGGCGAACTGGTCGGCGGCCTTGGCGAGCCGCGTCAGGGGGCGGGTGATGTGCCATGAAAACAGGGCCGCGAGCAGCAGGAACAACGCCATGCCGGCCAGCCAAATGATGATGACCGGCGTGGGCACGGGGGCGGTGATGCGGTGTACGGGAATGACCAGCCATTCGCGTCGCAGGACATTGTCTTCGACGTCGTTTTCGCGGTCGGGTTTCAATGAAATATAGAGTTGCGGATCGGCGCCGCGCGACAGCGCGACACGGGTTCCGTCATTGAGCTGGGCGTTGAGCTCGCGCACGAAACGGTGCAGGTGATGGTTGGTATCGACAGGCCCGCCGGCGTGCTTGTGATGGTGATGCTTGGGATACTGGCCCTCGATGTACGTGTCGGCAGGCAGTATCTGCGTCCAGAGATGCCATTCGTTCTGCGACGACACGCGCACGAAATCGGCGCGCTCGTCGGGGGGTACCTTGGCCAGCGACGCGCGCAGAATGCGGATGGTGGTGGCCGTGAATTTGACGGCGGCATTCTGCGAGTATTGATGGCGGTAGTAGGAAATGGTGGCGACGGTGGCGGCCTGCACGAGCAGGATGGTGCCCAGTGTCAGCAGCACCATGCGCAGGCGCAGCGAGCGCGGCAGAGGAAGGCGCGGCATGGATCAGGGGGAAAAGCGGTAGCCGACGCCCCAGACCGTCTGGATCCAGCGGGGTTGCCGTGGGTCGTCTTCGATGGATCGGCGCAGGCGCAACACGGCGATGTCGATGGCGCGGTCGTTGCGCTCGCCGGATTCGTCGTCGCGCGCCAGGGCCAGCAGCCGTTCGCGGGACAAGGCCTTGCCGGGGTTGCTGACGAGCGCTTCGAGCAGGTTGATGTCGCCACCCGTGAGCTTGATGAGCACCCTGTCCTTGTACAGTTGGCGGGTGGCTGGATCGAACACGAACGGGCCGAACGACACGGGTTTGTCTTTGTTCAGGGCCGACGCGCCTTTCTTGCGGCGCAGCACCGCCTCGACGCGCGCCAGCAGTTCACGCGGATCGAACGGCTTGCCCAGGTAGTCGTCGGCACCGGCTTCCAGGCCAATGACACGATCGACGGTTTCGTCGCGGGCGGTGAGCAGGATGACGGGAATGTCTTCGCCCTGTTGGCGCAATTGGCGGCAGGCCTGTGCACCGTCGCCATCGGGCAGCATGCGGTCGAGCACGATGAGGTCGGGGCTGTATCGCTGGATACGCGCGGCCAAGTCGCTGGCATCAGGGGCGAGCAACGTGTCGTAGCTGTGGCGGTTCAGGTAGTCTGCCAATAACTGGCGCAAGGCCGGGTCATCGTCAACCACCAGTATTTTTGCGAGCAGTTCATCCATGCCAAGAAGTGTGCCGGCTCGGACGCTGGCTGGCAAGCAGGGGAAATGAACTGAAATACCTACTTACCTCTGTGTGCTGTCTTATTGGCAGCCACATGTGTTGACATGATTGAACCCCGCCCCCGGACAGACGTTCGTGGGTTGGCGCATCGGGGGGGCCGGGGCACGCACGGTGTGTGGTGCTGCGGCCCGTGGTGCGGATTGGATCAGTGTTCGTCGCTGGGGTGGATGCGCGCGACCCGATGCAGGGTGTTGTGATCGGTATGGCGCATTTCACTGCCCGTGGCGGCGAGCTTGAGGGTCAAGCTGGAGGTGTAGCGGAATGTGCCATCCTCATTGAACGTGAATGTGCTTTCAAACGCGGTGGCCTTCGCTCTTTCGAGCAGATATTTGTTCTGGCTCAAGCCGTACGACGCCGACCCGGGCTCGGCCACGAACTTCAGGGTTTTGTCGTGCGCCTTGGCGGTGCACCCAGCCAGGATAGCCAACCCGCGCGGCACGGCGAAGCAGCGCATGACCTGCCCGTTTTTCTTGTCCCAAAGCAGGTAACCCACTTCGTCATGGAAGGGGTCCATGGCTTCTTCGCCATGACGCCAGGCGGTCATTTCGTAATTCAGGCCTTCCATGGTCTGCTGACCGTTCTCAACGATGGGAATGGGTTTGAACCAGGCTTTCTCGAAGTAGCCGGTCTGGGTCGTTTCATCGTCTTTGTTGTGATAGGAGAGATCGACGCCGACGTTGCCTTCCCAGTAGCCAACCAGAGGTGTCAATGGTCCCAGTTTTTGGGGCCCAAGTATTTCAGCCATGGTGAAACCTCACTAATAAAGTTTTGAGGGAATCCCACAATAGTCATTGTTCGACCGAATCGTCAATTGATTCTGTTCATCGAATCGTTAGTCAAAAACAATCATGGCATCGGATAATCGTATATCGTTATGCCTTGGAATCCTCTGAACAAGTTGCCCGCCGCATGACCCGTTCCCCCTTACCGTCGCTGCGAAAACGCCTGGAAGGCCGTCTGTGGCTGTCCGACCTGCCCGCCATGCTGGGATGGGCCGCATTGGTGGGGGTGCTGGGGGCGTTTTCGACCATCGGTTTTCACGAAGGCATTCATCTTCTGCAGCGTGCTTTCACGCCCAGCCCGGGCGCCATCGTCGCGGTTACGCGCACATTGCCTTGGTATGACCGACTGCTCGTGCCCATGGCCGGCGGGGTCATTGCCGGCGCGTGTCTGTGGGCGGCGGCCCGCATACAGGCGGGGGCCAATTCCGACTACATGGAAGCGGTCGCCATCGGTGATGGCAAGTTGTCCATCCGCCAAGGGTTGCTCCGGTCGCTGGCGTCGCTCAACACGGTGGCGTCGGGTGGATCCATCGGGCGGGAAGGGGCCATGGTGCATCTGGCGTCGCTGATCGCGTCGGCTATCGGCCGGTTCGCGTGTTTCGGCACGGCCAGGCTGCGTCTGCTGGTCGCCTGCGGGGCCGCGGCGGGTGTTTCCTCGGCCTATGGCGCTCCGATCGCGGGCGCCATGTTCGTGGCTGAGATCATTCTGGGCACCATGGCCATGCAAAGCCTGGGGCCACTGCTGGTGGCGGCTGCCGCGGCTAACATCACCATGCGCCTGACGGGGGTTTATCACCCCAACTACGAGATGTCGCATGTTCCCTTGATCACTGCCTTCGAGATCGTGCCTTTTCTGGCGCTGGGCGTGTTGACCGGAATCGCTGCGCCGTTGTTCCTGAAATTCCTGGCCCTGATCAAGGCGCTGTTCAAAAAAACCGCGCTGCCGCTACCGGCCCGGTTGGGCCTGGGCGGGCTGCTGCTGGGTTGCCTGCTGCTGTTCATGCCTGATGTGGCGGGCAATGGCTACAGCGTCGTGCACTCGCTGCTCAACACGCGCTGGACGTGGTACGCCGTTCTGATTGTTCTCATGTGCAAGGTTCTGGCCACGGCGCTCACCGTGGGGTCAGGGGCAGTGGGCGGGGTGTTCACCCCATCCATTTTCGTGGGCGCGGCCTTCGGCACCTTGTTCGGGCAGATCATGATGTGGCTGTGGCCGGCCACTGTGTCGCACCCGTATCTGTACACCGTCGTCGGCATGGGGGCCTTCCTGGGCGCGGCGACCAGCGCGCCGCTGATGGCCATCCTGATGATCTTCGAAATGACGCTCAGCTATCAGATCGTGCTGCCCCTGATGCTGGCCTGCGTGGTGGCGTACTTCATTTCCCGTGCCGTCGCCCAGGTGGCCATGTACAACGTGACGCTGCTGCGCGAACGCGACGTCGTGTTGCGTCGGCAATTACGCAATACAGCGTTGGCGGACTTGATCCGTCCGGCGGACACGGTCGTGGTTACGACGGCGCTGGTGAGCGAGGCGCTGCGGATGTTCCTGGACTACCCGGTCAAGTACTTGTATGTGGTCGATGAAAACAATGTGTACCAGGGCGTGATCGCCCAGCAGGATCTCACCCGTCTGCTGTTGAGCGACACGGATGCGCAGCACCGGTGCGCGGGCGACGTGCTCAGACTGGATTTCGTCAAGACGCTGCATCCCGACATGGCGCTGGATGAGGCGCAAACCTATTTCGTCAATTTCCAGGGTGAGCGCCTGCCTGTGGTGTCCCGCGAGGACCCCCACCGGCTGCTGGGCGTGGTTTATAAGTCGTCGTTGCTGGAGCGGTACTGCGCCCTGAAGAAATCGCTCGATGCCAGCGGTGAGGTCATGCTCGACGTCGAGGCGCCACGTCATTCCGGATGACGAGGTGCGGACTGGTCCGCTTGTGATCCGCTGAACAAGTCGAGCGGAAGGCAGGCACTGTGGCTTTTTCAGCGGATCCCCTGGAACGGATGTACCGGGAAAAGTTGTGTGGGTGGTCGGAAATGATTGGTCGATCCGTGATGAATGCGCGGTTCGATTTGTTGGGAAGCGAGGTATGAAAGTAGTGTGGAGATGGGTTGGCGGGGGGCTGGCGCTCTGTGGTTTGGTAGGTGTGGCGGGGTGTGCCTGGGCGGATTCCACAGGACCGACCTTGCGGGATCTGGCCCCGATACAGGTCTATGCGGTGCCGGGCACGTCGGTCGACGCTCCAAGAGCCCTGCCCGCGCCCGGAACGGAGAGTCCCGAATCGGAGCCGGCACCCGAGGCGCCGGTGCTGGATCTTTATTCTTTTCCGAACCTGGGGCGGCAACAGACGCTTCCGCATCGGCACACCGGCTTGCATTGGCCGGCCGAGCGAGGTGTGGCGTCGCCGGGTGACACACGGCGATGGTTTTCCACTCCTGATGCGGGATGGACGCTTGGCACCGACAACTGGCGTTATGCCAATACGGCGGGACTTGGCCTCACGCTGGGCAGCGACACGTCACAGGCCCCCGCCTGGAGCGCGCCGGTTCGTCTGGCCGGCGTCGGTGTCCATTGGGATCCCGACGCCGACGCGTCCAGCAATGCCTGGCAATACGCCATGTCCGTCGGCGCCATCGATGAAACCCCCGCGGCGGCCACCCAAGGCGGACTGAGCTACGGGCCCGCCGCGTCCAATTCTGTGCTGCGCTACAACGTTTCGCCCGGCATCTCCGTGAATTCCCAGATGCAGTGGACGCCAGGCTTGCGCAATGTCGGCTTGGGTGGCATGTATTCGTTGCACGATTGGGGAGCCTGGGAGCTGGGGGTGTCGCGGGCGGCGAGTGCCGGGCAAGACGGCTGGGGCTACCAGCTTGGCTATAGCGTCGACGTGCTCCAGGATCTGAAACTGTCGTGGACGAACCAGCAACGAGGCGCGGGCTACACGGACTTGTCGCTCTACCAGGCGCCGCTGGCCGGCCCGAGCGAGAGCAACCAGTGGCAGGCCACCGTGCCGCTGGGCCGATGGGGTGACCTCAGCGGTTCGTACTCGCAACTCGATGCTGCTGCCGGTGCCGTGCGCCAGACCCTGGGCGTGTCACAGCGATTCTGGTACGACCCCCATGTGCAGGTGCGTCTCGCGGCCAATCACGACCTTGTCAGCGGGGCTTACGACCTGGGGGTGAAATTCTCGCTGCCTTTGAATTAAGGATCCTTTGGAATCCTTAAGAGTCCTTGGAGATCAGAGATAAATGTCTTGCATTGTGCCGCACTCATACCTAACATATGAACACGTATTCAATCATATGTTTCCATGCTCGCTGTCCAATCCGACCTCGGGGTCGCCGAACTGGCCGATCTCTTCCATCTGCTGGGCGATGCCACGCGGTTGCGCATCGTCATTGCGTGCCTGGACGCGCCAGCGTCGGTCGGCGACATCGCTGAGCGGCTGGTCCTGAGCAATTCGCTGGTCAGCCACCATTTGCGCCTGCTGCGCGCGGCGCGGGTGGTCCGGTTCGAACGACGTGGCAGGCAGGTGTTCTACGTGGCCGCCGACCGTCACATTTCCGGCATGATCAGCGGCATGCTGGAGCATATCGCCGAACCCTCGGAGGCCAACTGATGGGACCTCATCCTTCGCACGATCACGCGACCGGCCAGGCCCGTGGTCACGGTCACGATCATGATTACCGGCACGGTCACGACCATGGACATGACCATGGCTCCCACGGCGGCCATGCCGGTCACGTGCACAGTGGGCATTCCCATCATCACCACCCGGTGCCCACGGATCACAATCAGGCCTTCGTCATCGCGGTGTCGCTCAATGCGGTGTTCGTGGTGGTCGAATTCATCTATGGCCTGATCGCCGACTCCTCCGCTCTGGTGGCGGACGCGGGCCATAATCTGTCCGACGTGCTGGGCCTGCTGCTGGCCTGGGGCGCGGCCTACCTGGCACGCAAGGCGCCTCGCGGTCGCTACACATACGGCTTGCGCAGCACCTCCATCCTGGCCGCGCTGGCCAATGCCATGTTCCTGCTGGTGGCGTGCGGGGCCATCGCCTGGGAAGTGGGACAGCGCTTCTTTCAACCGCCGCCGGTGGCGGGGTTCACGGTGGCCGTGGTCGCCGCGGTGGGTATCGTGGTCAATGGGGTATCGGCCTGGCTCTTCATGCGCGGCAGCAAGGCGGACTTAAATATTCGGGGCGCGTATCTGCATTTGTTGGCGGACGCGGTCGTTTCCCTGGGTGTCGTGATCACGGGCGGCGTCATGATGCTGACCCATTGGTACTGGCTGGACCCGGTGGTCAGCCTTGTCATCGTGGTGATCATCGTCATCGGCACCTGGGGGCTGCTGCGCGAATCCGTGCAGTTGGCGCTGAATGCCGTCCCCGCGTCGATCGACGTCGAGGCGGTCGAGGCGTTCCTGCGCGAAAGCCCGCGTGTGACGCAGGTTTGCGATCTGCATATCTGGGGGATGAGCACCACCGAAAACGCGTTGACCGCGCATCTGGTCATGCCGGAGGGCTATCCGGGTGATGAGTTCCTGGACAGTCTCATGCGGGGGTTGAAAGAGCGGTTTTCCATACAGCACAGCACGTTGCAGGTGGGGCTGGGGACGACCCGCTATGCCTGTTCCCTGGAAGCCCCCGCGCCGGCGGGAGACGCGCACTGATCCGGCTGCGCGCGGTCTGTTGACCTCGTTGTCACCGATCATCGGTCACGATCGCGGCGCGTTGGTCACGATGCCGGAATCGCCGTCCACGATCAACGGAATACGCAGTTATCATGTGAATTTTCCCCGAACTCACCAGGCAGGTACCCATGGCATTCGCGAACCCCGTCACGCTGTCCGGCGAACACGCCCGGCTTGAACTTCTGTCATCAAAGCATCATGCGGATCTCGTCGAGGCCGTCAAGGATGGCGAGCTGTGGAAGCTGTGGTACACATCGGTGCCATCGCCCGAGAATGTGGGGGCCGAAATCGAACGTCGTCTGGGGTTGTTTGAAAATGGCTCCATGTTGCCGTTCGCGGTCATCGAACTGGCCACCGGCCAGGCGGTCGGCATGACGACCTACATGCATATCGACGCCGCCAACCGGCGTGTCGAAATCGGATCCACATGGTATAGGCGGCGCGTTCAGCGCAGCGGGATCAACACCGAATGCAAGCTCATGCTGCTCACGCATGCGTTCGAGGAACTGGACTGTATCGCGGTGGAGTGGCGCACCCATTTCCTCAACCATCAAAGCCGTGCCGGCATAGAGCG
>DASTNK010000028.1:0-7557 GCA_035720945.1 Burkholderiaceae bacterium | reverse complement strand
GCCATCAGAGCGCTCCCGAAGAGCCGCCGGACTTGCAGGAACGCCACGTTTCGCCCTGGTGCCATCAGCGGGAACCAGAACATTATGAAGAGCTTTCGCTTAACATTGCGGCTAGTCTTTATCGCGGTCGCGTGTGCGTCGGTCGCCGCCTGCGCGGATAATCCGTCCAGGCAAACCGACCTGGACTATCAGAGCCAGCCATCTCTTACGATGCAGGGTGTGAGCAGCAGCACCGGTTCCTCGGGTCAGCGTTTGACCATACAGTCCGGCCAGGGGGAAGAGTTGAATCTTCCCTGGTTTATCCGGGATGCACAGGAGTGGATCAATAACAACTGATCCCGACCTGGTTCACTAGTCACGAACGATGGCTTTCGTTCCATTGCTGCCGGTCACGGACGGCTGCTTTCAGGAAGGCCTGTCTTCAACGCTGGAGTTAAGCGGCGTCGAAGCCGTCCGCCTTGAACGAAATGTTAGACGTATTTGAGAAGTAGGTCACCGTAGCCCCAGACGAGTGCGCCCCAAATTGTGAGGACGGCAATGACCCAAGACAGAACGTGATGATGCGTTTTGAACAGGTGGTAGAGCGACCAAGACTCCGCAAATGTGCCGCCTCTAATGGACTCCAAGAACCCGCTGAGACGGTACTGCGCGAACACAGCAAAAATCGAAGTGATTGCACCACTGCGCTGGAACCAAGATGCGAGCGACTCGGACCCCGGCCGCAGCACTGAACAGAGTGATAAGGGGCCAACAACGATTGCCGACACGCAAAGAAGGACGATGAGATAAAGCTCAGCTTTGGGTTTTGTGGTGTCCATAGTGGGCATTGTGGGCAACGTCTAACTACTGAATAGACGGACGCGCACGTCCGGTTATACATGTTGCAGATCAATCCGTGATCTGTAGCCTAACCGCATGATTTTGCAACGAAGTCACCCGCTGCTGATCGGCGATGTCCGCAGCGGCTCCAATGCCCGACAAGGCCGGCCCCTCCGACGTTCGTTGTCGGGCAACCCAATTTTGGTGGCAACTGGCCGCTCTTGGCCGTTTGGTGACATCCCGGCGGTTGTATACCACCTCACTGTCCACTGTGCTGCAAGGACGACGTCAAATCAGAACGCCCTTCAATGATTCCGACGAAACCAGTTCAGCACAGCGTCCAGCCCGCTGACATTCAGCGCGAACCTCGCCTGCTTGCGCACTACCGGTTTGGCTCGGTAGGCAACTGAATAACCAGCTAGCGACAACATCGGCAGATCATTGGCCCCGTCACCCATGGCGATGATCTGCCCAGGCAAGGCACCTAGTTCGCCTGCCAGTTCCCGCAGGAACGCTGCCTTCGCCTGCCCATCGACAACAGGCCCCAGGACATTGCCGGTCAGCTTCCCATCCACAATTTCCAGCTCATTGGCATGACTACTGTACAGCCCCAGCCGTTGCGCCAATCGACTAGTGAAGAACGTGAACCCCCCTGACACCAGCATGACTTTCACACCATGCCGATTCATCGCCGCCACAAGCTGTTCAGCGCCAGGGTTCAGCCGCAACCGCTCCTGATACACACGATCCAGCGTCGAAGCCGGCACACCACGCAACAGCCCCACACGACGCCGCAGGCTTTCAGAAAAATCCGCGATCTCTCCGCGCATCGCAGCTTCGGTGATGGCTGACACTTCGGCCTTCTTGCCGGCCATGTCGGCGATCTCGTCTATGCACTCGATGTTGATCAGGGTCGAGTCCATGTCCGACGCCAGGATCCTGCAGTCGGCCAGCCGGTCCACCTTGTCCAGGAAGGCGTGGTCCATGCCGTGCTCGTCGCAGAATCCACCGATTTCCGTGCGCCGGGAGCCGTCCACGTCCAGCAGGCGCACGGCGGTCGGGCCCAGGTGCTGCACGCCGGCGGCTTCCAACTCGGCCGCGAGGTTTTCGATGATGGCGTGATTCAGGTTAGGCGCCTGGAGTATTAAATGGGTCATGGGTGGAGTGTGGTGGTGAGAGCCGATTGGAGTGGCGTTGAAAAGCAAGCCTACCCCAGCGCCCGCAGCACCTGCCGAATCGCATCGGTGCGAGCCGTCAACTGCGCGCCTTGGGCCAGGGCGATTTTAAGCCGGTCCTGGCCAGCCAGTTTCACGTGCTTCTGAGTTTGCACCAGTTGAATGACACGCATCGGATCCACCTTGGGCTTGGCCGAGAACTGGATCATGGCCTGCGATTCGCTGGCGTCGATCTTGACGATGCCCATGGGTTCGGCACGGATCCGCAGCCTGTGCGTGGCGAGCAGGTTCTGCGCGGCCTCGGGCAGTTTGCCGTAGCGGTCGATCAGTTCCTCCTGGATACCGATCAAGGCGTCCTCGTTCGAGGCGTGCGACAGCCGCTTGTACAACTGCAGCCGGGCGTGCACGTCGGGGCAGTAGTCCGATGGCAGCAGCGATGACGCGTGCAGGTTCACTTCGCACGACGCGGCGAATGGCGTGTCCAGGTCGGGTTCTTCGCCCGCTTTCAGGGCGCGCACGGCGGTGTCCAGCATGTCGGTGTACATCGAGAACCCCACCTCGTGGATGTTGCCGGACTGCGAATCGCCGAGGATCTCGCCGGTGCCGCGTATCTCCAGGTCGTGCATGGCCAGGTAGAAGCCGGAGCCCAGTTCCTCCATGGACTGGATGGCCTCCAGGCGTTTCTTGGCGTTGGCGGTGATGGCGTCCTCGCCGGGGGTCAGCAGGTAGGCGTAGGCCTGGTGGTGCGAGCGCCCGACGCGGCCGCGCAACTGGTGCAGCTGCGCCAGCCCCAGGCGGTCGGCGCGCTGGATGATGATGGTGTTGGCCGTGGGCACGTCGATGCCGGTCTCGATGATGGTCGTGCACAGCAGCACGTTGTAGCGCTGCTGGTAGAAGCCTTTCATCACGTCTTCGAGCTCGCGCTCGGGCATCTGGCCGTGGGCCACGGCGACGCGCGCTTCGGGCACCAGTTCCTCCAGGCGCGCGCGTCGGTTGTGGATGGTCTCGACCTCGTTGTGCAGGAAGTAGGCCTGGCCGCCGCGTTTCAGTTCGCGCAGCAGGGCTTCGCGGATGGTGCTGCCGTCCTCGCGCCGCACGAAGGTCTTGATGGCCAGACGGCGCTGCGGCGCGGTGGCGATCACCGAGAAGTCGCGGATGCCCTCCAGCGACATGCCCAGGGTGCGGGGGATGGGGGTGGCGGTGAGGGTGAGGACGTCGACCTCGGCGCGCAGCGCTTTCAGGGTTTCCTTCTGGCGCACGCCAAAGCGGTGTTCCTCGTCGATGATGACCAGCCCCAGGTTCTTGTACTTCACACTGCTCGACAGGATCTTGTGTGTGCCGATGACGATGTCGACGCTGCCGTTGGCAAGCCCTTGTACGGCGGCGTCCACTTCTTTCGAGGAG
Organism: Burkholderiaceae bacterium; assembly: GCA_035720945.1. Classification (GTDB taxonomy): domain Bacteria; phylum Pseudomonadota; class Gammaproteobacteria; order Burkholderiales; family Burkholderiaceae_B; genus SCQX01. The sequence continues at coordinate 4,159 of DASTNK010000028.1, read as the reverse complement.
CGGAATCGCGATAGTTCGGCGACTTTCACGGGCCAATCGGCGAAGCGGTCGGCGAAGGTCTGGGCGTGTTGTTCAGCCAGCAGGGTGGTGGGGCACAGCAGCGCCACCTGCTTGCCGTTGAGCACGGCCAGGAAGGCGGCGCGCAGTGCGACCTCGGTCTTGCCGAAGCCCACATCGCCGCACACCAGCCGGTCCATGGGTTTGCCGGATGTCATGTCCTGGATGACCGCCGTGATGGCGGCCGCCTGGTCGGGGGTTTCCTCGAAACCGAAGCCTTCGGCGAAGGCTTGGTAGTCGCCCGGCGGCAGCTTGAAGGCATAGCCCTCGCGCGAGGCGCGCAACGCGTACAGAGCCAACAGTTCGGCGGCGGCGTCCCGCACCTGTTTCGCCGCCTTGCGCCGGGCCTTGTCCCATTGGCCCGAACCCAATTGGTGCAAAGGCGCGTGCTCCGGGTCGGCGCCGCTGTAGCGCGCGATCACGTGCAACTGGGCCACGGGCACGTACAGCGCGCTGCCGGTGGCGTATTCCAGGTGCAGGAATTCCATCTTGCCTTCGCCCAGATCCATGTCGATCAGGCCGCGATAGCGGCCAATGCCGTGCTGGGCGTGCACCACTGGATCGCCCTCGCGCAGCTCGGACAGATCGCGCACCATGGCTTCGACGTCGCTGCTTTCCTGCGCGCGCCGGGTGCGCCGGCGCGCGCCGCCCTGGCTGGGGTACAGGTCGTTTTCCGTCAGTATCGAGAGGCCGAGCGCGGGGATGCGGAAGCCCGCATCCAGCGGGGCGATCGTGAGGGACAGTCCCGGCGGCGCCTGCAGGCCGTCGCGCAGGGAATCCGGCTGGCTGCCTGGCACCAGGTCGAATTCACTCAGCATCTGCAGCAGGGTTTCGCGCCGGCCGGCCGAGTCGGCGCATAGCACCGTGCGCCCCGTGTCCTGTGAGACCAGCGCGCGCAGCTTCGCCATGGGGTCGTCGGCGCGGCGCGCGACGGCCACGTCTGGTGGTGGCAGGAAATCGGGGTGGACGCCGTCGAGGGTCAGCGCCAGCCGGGCCAGTGTCTTGAGCTGGACATGAAAGGTCTGGTCGTCCAGGAACAAGTCAGCGGGGGGCAGGACGGGCCGTTCCCGATCGCTCTTCAGGAACTGGTGGCGGCTGTGCGTGTCCTGGCCGAACTGCCGCATGGCCGCGTCGATGTCGCCGCGCGTGACCGCCAGTGTGTTGGACGGCAGGTAGTCAAACAGCGTGGCCGTGTGTTCAAAAAACAGGGGCAGGTAGTATTCGATGCCCGCGAAGGCGATGCCGTGGCCAATGTCCCGGTAGGGCGTGGCGCGCGACGGGTCTCCTTCGAAGACTTCACGGAACCCGGCGCGGAAGCGGTTGCGTGCAGCCTCGTCCATGGGGAATTCACGGCCCGGCAGCATCTGGACCTCCTTGACCGGGTACAGGCTGCGTTGTGTATCTACGTCGAAGCTGCGTATCGATTCGATCTCGTCGTCGAACAGATCGATGCGGTAGGGCAGTGCCGAGCCCATCGGAAACAAGTCGATCAGTCCGCCGCGAATGCTGAATTCCCCGGCTGCCGTCACTTGCGTGACATGCGTGTAGTTCGCCAGGGCCAATTGATGCCGCAGTTGTTCTTCGTCCAGCTTGTCCTTCTGCTTGAAGGAAAAGGTGTAGGCGGCAAGGAACTCGGGCGGCGCCAGGCGGTAAAGCGCGGTGGTGACTGGCACGGTCAGCACGTCGACGGCTTCGCGCATGAGCGCGTGCAGTGTGCGCAGTCTTTCGGAAATCAGGTCTTCATGCGGCGAGAAGCTGTCGTACGGCAGAGTCTCCCAATCGGGGAACTGCAACACCCGCAGTTCGGGCGCCAGCAGCACGATCTCGTCGGCCAGGCGCTGCGCGCTGAGCGGGTCGGCGGTGAACACCACCAGTGGCTTGCCGGCGGTGCGCGCCAGGTCGGCAAGCAGCCAGGCGTCGCCCGATCCGGGTGGTGCGGGCACGGCGTAGCGCTGGCCGGGTTTGAGCGCGGCGAGAAGGCTGGGGGTACCGGGGAGGGACACTGAGGCGCGTGTTTCTGAGGACATTTCGGCGACCATTATAAAATTCTTTCCCATGACCCGAAAAATCATTGCCATTGTTCCCGCCGCGGGGGTGGGCGAGCGTGCGCGAGCCGCTGACTCGGCGAGTGCCGTCGATCTTGCTCAGGATAGTGCCCCGCCCGGAGGGGGCGGCAAGGCGTCGCCCAGGCCGATTGGCACGGTGTTGCCCAAGCAGTACGGCTTGCTGCGCGGCGAGCCCATGCTGCGTTGGGCCGTGCGTGCGCTGTTGGTGGATGACCGTGTCACGGAAGTGCGGGTGGTCGTCGCGCCCGGTGATGGCCGCGCAGCGGATGCGCTGGCAGGCCTGCCGCGCACAGTGCTGCGTTCCTGCGGAGGTTCCACGCGCGCCGCCACGGTTCAGGCCGCCCTGGAAGAACTTACGCTCGATGATGATATGTGGGTGCTGGTGCACGACGCCGCGCGCCCGGGCCTGCCCGCCGAGGATTTGCGCCGGCTGATCGATACCTGTCTGGCGCATGGCGGGGGTGGGTTGTTGGCGCGGCGGGTCGCTGACACGGTGAAGCAGCAAGCGGCGTCCACACCGGAAGGGAATCTGATACCAGATAGTCATTCGGCGCGTGCGGCGCGGAACCCCGGCAAGGTATTGTCATCGTCGCCCCGCGCTGACTGCGACAGGGTGGCGCGCACCGTGCGGCGCGAGGGCCTATGGCTGGCTCAAACGCCGCAAATGTTCCCGGCGCAGGCGCTCTTGTGCGCCGTGCGTGATGCACGGGGTGCGGTGGACGTCACCGACGAGGCATCGGCGATGGAGCATGCCGGGCAAGCGCCACTATTGATACCCGGCTCCCAGCGCAATTTCAAGGTCACATGGCCCGAAGACTTCGCGTTGATGGAAAAATGGCTGGAACCGTAAGGATTACCCAATGAATATCCCGTTTCGCATAGGCCAGGGCTTCGACGTCCATGCGCTGGTCGCCGGGCGCCCGCTGATCCTTGGCGGCGTCACTATCCCCCATACCCACGGGCTACAGGGGCATTCCGATGCCGATGCCCTGTTGCACGCGCTGACCGATGCCTTGTTGGGCGCGGCGGGCCTGGGTGACATTGGTCGTCATTTTCCGGACACCGATCCCGCATACCGGGGCGCCGACAGCCGCATCCTATTGCGCCACGCGCTGGGCAAGGTGAGTGCGGCGGGTTGGGTGGTCGGCAACGTCGACGCCACTATCCACGCCCAGGCGCCCAAGATGGCGCCGCATATACCCGCCATGGTCGCGAACATCGCGGCGGATCTGGGCCTGGATGCCGGGCAGGTGAACATCAAGGCCAAGACCAGCGAGGGCCTGGGGTTCCTTGGGCGCAAGGAAGGCATCGCCGCCGACGCCGTCGTGTTGCTGGTGCGTGGCCAGTAACGTCACGCCCAATGCCTTGCCAGATGAAATCAGGGTGGCGGTTCTGGCCGAAGCCCGTCCTGTATGAGCCGTGGGCAGCGTTTGGCGGATTTCCTGAGCCCTACAGCGTATCGCCGCCGATCTTGCGGTTGCAGGGGCAGAGTTCGTCGGTCAGCAGGCCGTCCAGGATGCGCAGGACTTCGTCAGGGTTGCGGCCGACGTTGAAGTTGTTGACGGACACATGCTGGATGACGTTGTCCGGATCGACGATGAAGGTCGCGCGCAGGGCGACGCCTTCGGTTTTGTCGCGTATGCCCAGTTGGTCGACCAGCGCGCCCGTGGTGTCGCCGAACTGGTAGTGGCCCAGTTTGCTCAGGTCGGGATGTTCGCGGCGCCAGGCCAGTTTCACGTATTCATTGTCGACCGACCCCCCCATCAATACGGCCTCACGGTCGGCGAATTCCTGTTCCAGTTTATTGAAACCGACGATTTCCGTGGGGCAGACCGAGGTGAAGTCCTTCGGGTAGAAGTAGATGACTTTCCATTTTCCGGGAAACGAGCTTTCGGTGATGTCTTCGAACGCCGATACGCCGTTTTCCTCGTGCTGGTTGAAGCCCGGTTTCACGCCGGTCACCTTGAAGGGTTCCAGCTTGTCGCCAACAGTCTTCATGAATGCTCCTGTCTCTTGGGAAGGGGGGAATCGCACCG
>DASTNK010000027.1:0-36748 GCA_035720945.1 Burkholderiaceae bacterium | reverse complement strand
AGGCGCGACCAGTCGACACCAGGGTTGCGCGCCATCAGGGCCTTGATGGGGGCCGCGGCGAGATCATCGGCGCGCACCTGGGCAAGTGAACCACCGTACCGGCCAAACGGAGTGCGGATGGCATCGCAAATATAAGCTTGGGTCGTCATGATGAGAGGTATCCAGTGTTCACGCGCCGCAAGGCTGGCCCAGGCGCCGCCGTGCAAGCGGATGCACGAAACCGAGGAATGGATTCGCGCCCGGAACGGGACACGAACCAAAGCAATGGCACGGGCCAACACGATGGCCCGCACCTCGGCCAGGGAAACGCCCCGGGCGGCTCTCGAACCGCCCGGGGCGTTCTTGCCCGACCTGGTGCGAGACGGGATCAGCCCAGATTCTTGGCGGCGAAATCCCAGTTGACGAGATTCCAGAAATGCTCGAGGTACTTCGGACGAGCGTTGCGGTAGTCGATATAGTAGGCGTGCTCCCAGACATCACAGGTCAGCAGGGGGACGTCGGCACCCGTGATGGGCGTGGCCGCGTTGCTGGTATTGACGATATCAAGGCTGCCATCGGGTTTCTTGACCAGCCAGGTCCAGCCGGAACCGAAATTGCCAGCCGCCGACTTGCTGAAGGCTTCCTTGAAAGCGGCGACGCTGGACCATTTCGCGTTGATCGCGGCCAGCAACGCACCCTTGGGCTCACCGCCGCCTTTGGGGGAAAGACTATTCCAGTAGAACGTGTGGTTCCATACCTGCGCCGCGTTGTTGAACAGGCCACCAGAGGCCTTCTTGATGATTTGCTCGAGCGAAGCCGATTCGAACTCGGTGCCCGGCACCATGTTGTTGAGATTGGTCACATAGGACTGATGATGCTTGCCGTAGTGGAATTCCAGCGTCTCTTTCGAGATGTGCGGCGCCAGAGCATCCATGTCGTAAGGCAGGGGGGGAAGCGTAAATGCCATGTCATATTCCTTCTAAAAAAACCAACGGAGCACGCCTATTGTATAAGCCACCAAACAGCGCGAAAAGCAGAAAACCAAAGGGTGCGCGTGCCCTGTTCGCAGCCCGGAGAACCGGGTTTCCGGCGTGATCAGGGGCACTTGTCAGCGGAGGTCGAACCTTGCGCGGACACCACCGAGACCTCGGCGCGGCCTTGTCCGAACTCAAGGTTCAATCGTTCGTCGATGTTCAAGTCTAGCGCATTTTTGACGAGCTCCCCGTCGCGGTTCCGGACCAGCGCATAGCCACGCCCGAGCACCCGCCGGGGATCCAGCGCCTGCAGCGTCTGGACACTCCCCGACAAGGCATCGAGACGGCGTGGCACCAGATTACCCCCCGCCGCGCCCAGCCTCTCCAGGCAACGGGCGAGGTCTTGTCGCGCACGGCGGGTATCGGGCCCGGATCGCCGCATGCGCGCGCGTGCATGATCGAGACGAACGCCGCAGCGTTCCATCGCCAGAGCGGCCGCCCGGGCCAGGCGAGCACCCAGGGACTCCAGGCTCTCGCGCTGGCGCGCCACGCGCTGCGCGGGCGACACCAGCGCGGACGCCGCCCGATCCAGCCGCAATGCCGCGGTGTCAAGATGGCGCCGTTGCCGCCGCGTCAAGGCATCGAGGGCACGTCGAACCAATGCCAGGCAATCGTCGCGCGACTGACATGAGAGTTCCGCCGCCGCGGTCGGCGTCGGTGCGCGGAGATCGGCGACAAAATCAGCGATGGTGAAGTCGGTTTCATGCCCCACACCGCTGATGATGGGAATGGGGCAGGCCGCCAGCGCGCGAGCCAACCCCTCATCGTTGAAACTCCAGAGATCCTCCAGACTGCCCCCGCCGCGCACCAGAAGCAGCACATCGACCTCGTCCCGCCGCACGGCGGCGTCGACTGCCTGAACGAGCCTCGCAGCCGCATCCGCCCCCTGCACGGGGGCCGGATACAAGATCACGGGAACATGCGGCACACGGCGCGCCAGCACCGACAGCACATCGTGCAGCGCCGCCGCGGCCAGTGACGTGACCACTCCGATGGCCGACGGCATCGCGGGGATGGGGCGCTTCCGCTCGCCATCGAATAATCCTTCGTCGGCCAACCGGTTTTTCAACAGCACGAACGCCTCGTGGAGGTTTCCCAGACCCGCGCGACGCAGCATGTCGACCTGAAGTTGATAATCACCACGCGGTTCATACAGGGTCACGGAGCCGCGGAACTCGAACCGCTCACCCGCCTTGGGAACGAATCCGACGCTGGCGGCCCGGCCACGGAACATGACCGCGCGCACGGCGGCACCCTCGTCCTTCACGGTGAAATACCAGTGCCCCGAGGCCGCTCGCGTGAAATTGGATATCTCGCCTTTGACCCAAACTTTGGGGAATTCACCTTCGAGCAACCGCCCGACGCGACGATTCAGCTCTGACACCGTCAACACGGCTTCGGAATTATCGATGATCACATTCCCCCCTTGGTATTTCCACAGGAAAAATCCGCCTGTCAAATTACTGAAATATCAAGCCAATCGCTTTAAAAGATGTGCTCGCACTTCAATTTAAATCGCTAACAATATGATTAATAAAGATATTTAAGATCATGACATGATGGGTTCAGATTGACCATTGAACCTCCAGCCCTATGGAATCAAGCCTGCCGGCACGTTTACCCACAGAATTATCCACAGAATTTGTGGATACCCTCGGGAGCGCAAGGCATCACGCCATTCTTGTTCGAAATCCGACGCCATGTCTCATTTTCCAGCGCTTTATATGCTCGAAATTGAGACAGCGCAAGCCATTGTCACGCAATCGATCATACCGAACAGCCTGTTTCACATCGGGCATTCGACCGCCATCACTTGAAGGTTGCAATAGGCTCGACACCCGATTCGCGATCAGGTCGTGTACAGACGGGGGCCCGACATGTCGACATCCGCCTCCAGGCCGGCCTCGGCCAGTTCCGCATCGATCATCTCGCCCAGCTTGCGACGGAACCGGAGCGGCCCGGAATCCAGGGGCAGATTCATGCGGGAAGGGCTTCTCGCCATGCCGCGATGGACGGCCTCGAGCACGGCGCGGTCTTCTTCGAAGGCATGCCGCACGTCATCAGAGAACTGGCGCGAAACGCCTTCGTCATCGGGACTGAAATTACGCATCTGAAACCAGAAATAGCGCGTCGTGGACTCATCCACGGGCGAAAGAAAGTTGTACGAATCCATGAGGAATACGTCGGGGTGGAACGGGTCCGAGTCGGTCGCCGTGCCGGCGGGCGTGAAGATCGCCCGAATGACTGCCTGCGACGGGAAACGGACCTCGTAGTGCTGCTTGCGGTCGCAATGCCCCTTGAACCGGACGAATTTCGCATAGAACGGCGCGACCTCGACGTCGCGCATCCAGCGCGACACCCGCACGCCCTCTTCACGCACGTCGGTTTCCAGAGGCTCGCCAATGATGTCCGCGTTGCCGAACGAAGTCTGGTGCACCCACGACACGTGTGACGGATCGAGCAGGTTGTCGGTGATATAAAGATAGTGGCATTGCACGGTCATGGCATCGCCCCGGTTCACACCCCAGGCCGGGTCGCCCCAATGGTCGACCTCGACAATGCTGTCCGGATTGGCCCGCGCGGGATCGCCCATCCAGACCCAGGCCATGCCGTAGCGTTCCTCGACGGGATAGGCGCGGGCCACCGCCGCGCGCGGCGCCCGCGCCAGACCTGGCGCGTGCACACACTGGCCACTGCAATCGAACACCAGGCCGTGATACCCGCATTCGACTGTGTCTTCTTTCAGGCGCCCCATCGACAGTGGCAGCTTGCGATGCGGACAGGCGTCTTCCAATGCCGCCACCTTCCCATCGAGCTTGCGGTACAGGACGATGTCCTCGCCCAGCAACCGGACGGCCAGCAGCGAACGGCCGACCTCGGACCCGAGGGCGGCGACATACCAGGCATTCTTGAGAAACATAGGAACTCTCTGCGGAAAAGCCTGCCGACGCTGAATCAGGGCCGGCAGGGCTGGAAAACGGACTGTCCGCCTATTTTGGCATAGGGCGGAACCGACCGCGGACGGAACGAGGGCGACCCTTCCCCCGGGGGTGTTGTCGTCAGGAGGCCGGCCAGCCTTTAAAATGCGGGTTGAATCGATGATTTGCCTGGATGATTGTTCGTTGGTCTTGGCGCTTTCAGCTCTCGGGAGACACAGTTGCTAGAAATCCTACGTGTGGCGGGTTGGCCGATATGGCTGTTGGTGGCCACGTCGGTGCTGGGCCTCGCCGTCATCATCGAGCGTTTTCTGTCCCTGCGCAGCGCGCTGGTGCTGCCCGCGCGCCTGCCAGCACAGGTCGCCGACCTCGTCAAGAAGGGCACAGATACCCCTGAAACGCTCGATCGACTGGCGTCCAGTTCCCCTCTGGGCCAGGTGCTGGCCGAGGTGCTCATCCATCGCCAAGAGAGCGGCGCGTTGCGGGTCGAGGCTGTGGAAGACGCCGGCAAAGACGTCGCCCATCGGCTCAACCGATACCTTCCGGCGCTCGCCACCATCGCGGTGGTGGCACCATTGATGGGACTGTTTGGCACGGTCGTCGGCATGATCGAGATCTTCGCCGCGTACACGCCCGCGGGCGGTGATCCGTCACAACTCGCCCGCGGCATCTCCATCGCCCTGTACAACACCGGGTTCGGCATACTCATCGCCATCCCCGCGCTCATCTTCCATCGCTATTTCCGCTCGCGGGTGGATTATTTCCTGCATCAGATGGAACGCGAAGCCAGCGCGCTCAACCGGTACATCAGCCGCACACCGCAATGAACTTCCGCCGCTCCCGCACCGATGACGAGCCCGAGATCAATCTGGTCCCGCTGATCGACGTGCTGTTGGTGATTCTTATTTTTTTGGCCGCCACCACGTCGTTCACACGTTTCAGCCAGATCAAGGTTCATCTGCCGCAGGCCAGCGCCGACGCGCCGCAGCCACAGGCCATGAACCTCGCCATCAGTCAGACGGGCGTATATGCGCTCGACGGACGATACGTTCAAGGAACCAGCGTTGACGATCTGGCCCAGGCACTGAAGGCCGAGGCTGCCCAGCGCCGGCAAGGCACGCTCATCATCGACGCCGACGCCCAGTCCACCCACGAAGCGGTGGTCCGGGCCATGCTGGCGGCGCGCCAAGCAGGCATAGAACGCGTGGACTTCGCCACGCAAAGCACGCCTTGAAGCCGTCCGCGCGACTGGCCACGCTAGCCCACCGCGTGTGGCGCGGCAAAGGACTGGCCAGCACAGTCCTGCTGCCGTTTTCATGGATCACACGGCTTGTCGTGGCGCACAAGCGCCAACGATTCGCCCGGCCGGATGCTCGGCAGCGCGGCCGTTCTCCAGTCGTGGTGGTCGGCAACATCTACGTGGGTGGCACCGGCAAGACGCCTGTCGTCATCGCGCTGGCGCAAGGGCTGCGGGAACGCGGCTGGACCCCTGGCGTGATCAGCCGAGGTTACGGCGTGGCCTCGAGCCAGGCGCCACGCGTTGGCACCGGCCACCTGGATCCCGCGCGGTTCGGCGACGAACCCGCGCTGATCGCTCTGCGAACCGGTGTGCCGGTGGGCGTGCATCCGCGCCGCATCCTGGCCCTGCGCGCACTCGAAGCCGCGCACCCGGAGATCGACGTCGTCATTGCGGATGACGGACTGCAGCACATCGAGCTGGGTCGGGATATCGAACTGGCGGTGCAGGATGCCCGCGGTATCGGCAACGGCCGCCTGTTGCCCGCGGGCCCCCTGCGCGAGCCCGCTGACAGACTGGGCCAGATCGACTACTTGGTCGTCAACCTCGAACCGGGCCAATCAGACCCCGCCTCGACCGGGGGCGTACCGACTGTGGGCATGCGCCTGTTTCCGAGCCACGTGGAGCATCTGGCCACGCGACGCAGCGTCGATTGGAGCACCTGGCTCATCGAACATGGCCGAACCCCGGCGAATGCCGTGGCTGGTATCGGCCGACCCGAGCGCTTCTTCGGCATGCTCGAGGCGTGCGGACTCGCGCTGGCGCATACCGTCGCGCTGCCCGATCACGCCGCATTCCAGACCTCGCCCTTCGACGCGCTGGGCCCCGGCCCCATCCTGATCACCGCCAAGGATGCGATCAAATGCGGCGCTTTCACCAACGATGACCGTCTGTGGGTGGTGCACGCCACGCCGCGCTTCACCGATTCGCACTGGCTGGATGACATCGCGCGCCGACTGCGCGACATCGTCGAAAACAAGGACTCCCGTTCAGAGACCCCGGGAGCGTCGGCGCATTACACTTGATAGCTGTTCAGTCATCTCATTTTCCGGAGTCCCGCATGGAATCCCGCCTGCTCGAAATCCTGGTCTGCCCGCTGTGCAAGGGCCCGTTGCACTTCAACCGCGAGCAACAGGAGCTTATCTGCAACACAGACAAACTGGCCTTCCCCATTCGAGACGGCATCCCCGTCATGCTCGAACAGGAAGCCCGCGATCTTCACTCCGCGCCGTCCGGGCCGGCCACCGGCGCCGCCACGGACGACCAGCGAGCATGAGCTTCATCGCCATCATTCCCGCGCGGGCGGCCTCCACCCGCCTGCCGGGAAAGCCTCTGCTGGACATCGCCGGCAAACCCATGGTGGTGCGCACCGCCGAACAGGCCAGCCGCTCCCTGGCCAGTCGCGTGGTGGTCGCAACGGACTCCTCCGATATTCAGGCGGCGGTGCGGCACCACGGATTCGAAGCCCTGCTCACCCGCACCCAGCACCCCACGGGGACCGACCGGCTCGCCGAGGCCGCCGAAGCCCTGGCGCTTACCGACGACACCATCGTCGTCAATGTGCAAGGCGACGAACCCCTGATCGACCCGGCCCAGATCAACGCCGTGGCGAACCTGCTCGGCGACAATCCCGAAGCCGCCATCGCCACCTGCGCGGCGCCCATCACCGATGCGCAAGCGTTGTTCAACCCGAACGCGGTGAAGGTCGTGCGCGACCACCGGGGCCGCGCCCTGTACTTCTCCCGCGCCCCCATCCCGTGGGCCCGCGACGCGTTGGCGGACGGCGAACGACACCTGGCCGCCGGATTGCCGGCGCTGCATCACATCGGCCTGTACGCCTATCGCGCCGGCTTCCTGAAACGCTTCCCGTCATTGCCCGTCGGCTCGCTCGAAACGTTCGAATCACTGGAGCAGCTCCGCGCCCTGGAAAACGGCTATGTCATAATGGTCGGCCTCACCGACTCCCCACCGGCGGCCGGCGTGGATACCGAGGCGGATCTGACGCGCGTGCGGCAAGTGTTCGCCAACGCGCCCTGACACGTGCAAGCCGTCATGCATCCAGGCATCTCCCGCCTATGCACGGGATGCTGCGTTGCGGCATAATCGGGAAAGCAAAAAAACGACATCCAGGAGGAATAGTTCATGCGACTCATTCTGCTCGGTCCGCCCGGCGCGGGCAAAGGCACCCAAGCCACGTTCATCACCCAGCACTTCGGCATTCCACAGATCTCGACCGGTGACATGCTGCGCGCGGCGGTCAAGGCGCAAACCCCCCTGGGACTGGAAGCCAAGAAGATCATGGATACGGGTGGCCTGGTTTCCGACGACATCATCATCGGTCTGGTGCGTGACCGCCTGCGGCAACCCGACTGTGAGCCGGGCTACCTGTTCGACGGGTTCCCCCGCACCATCCCACAGGCCGACGCCCTGAAAGACGCGCGCATCGCTCTGGATTTCGTGCTCGAGATCGACGTCCCCGAAGACAACATCATCGAACGCATGAGCGGGCGGCGCACGCACCCCGCCAGCGGGCGGTCTTACCACGTCAAATTCAATCCCCCCAAGACCCCCGGCATTGACGACGTGACAGGCGAACCCCTGGTGCAGCGCGACGACGACAAGGAAGAAACCGTCAGGCACCGCCTGGCCGTGTATCGCAAGCAGACACGCCCGCTGGTGGACTATTACTCCGGCTGGGCCGCCACTGGCGCCGCCGACGCTCCCGCCTACCGCAAACTGTCGGGTCTCGGCTCGGTGGACGAGATCAAGGAACGTATCTTCCAGGCGCTGTCCGTCGCCGCCTGACCATCCCGAACCATCCGTCTCGCGCGCCGTCGGCGCCCGCGAGACAGCAACCCTCGGAACAATCCATGGAAATCCGCAACAAAGTCTTTATCGTCACCGGTGGGGCGTCCGGCCTGGGTGCCGGCACGGTTCGCATGCTGGTCGCCGAAGGCGCCAAGGTCGTCCTGGCCGACATCCAGGACGAGGCGGGACAGAAACTGGCCGCCGAACTGGGCCAGGCCTACGTGCATTGCGACGTGACCCAGGAAGCCGACGGGCAGGCGGTCGTCGCCGCAGCCCTGGCCGCCGGCCCGCTGTTCGGCCTAGTCAATTGCGCCGGCGTCGCGCCGGCCTCGCGCACCGTGGGCAAGAACGGGCCACATTCGCTGGATCTCTTCCGCAAGGTCGTGGGCATCAACCTCATCGGCACTTTCAACATGTGTCGCCTGGCAGCCGACGCCATGAGCCGCAACGAACCCGAATCCACAGGCGAGCGCGGTGTACTGATTAACACCGCCTCGGTGGCGGCGTTCGATGGCCAGATCGGCCAGGCAGCCTATGCGTCGTCCAAGGCCGGCGTGGCCGGCATGACCCTTCCGCTGGCGCGCGATCTCTCGAAACTGGGCATCCGCTGCATGACCATCGCTCCGGGCATCTTCGGCACGCCCATGATCTTCGGCATGCCGCAGGAAGTCCAGGACTCGCTCGCCGCCAGCATTCCCTTCCCACCCCGCCTGGGCACCCCCGAAGACTACGCCAGCCTGGTCAACCAGATCATCCGCAACAGCATGCTCAACGGTGAAACCATACGGCTGGATGGTGCGATACGCATGGCGCCGAAGTAGCCCCTTCCGTCCGCATCGATGAGCCTGCTCCGCTCCACGGCCACGGTCAGCGGTTTCACTCTTGTATCGCGCATCACCGGCCTGCTGCGCGACATCCTGATCGCCAGCACGTTCGGAGCGGGTCCGCTCACCGACGCGTTCTGGGTCGCCTTCCGCATTCCGAACCTCTTGCGGCGCCTGTTCGCCGAGGGTGCGTTCTCCCAAGCGTTCGTTCCCATACTGGGCCAGGCACGCCTGGAGAATTCGCACGACGGGGTCCGCATCTTGCTGGATCGCGTGGCCCTGCTGCTCACGGCCATCCTGATGCTGGTCACCGTGATCGGCGTCATCGCGGCCCCCTGGGTCGTCACACTGATGGCCAGCGGCCTGCGCGGCGCGACCCGCCATGCCGAATTCCACGCCGCCGTGTGGATGACCCGGGTCATGTTCCCCTACATCGTGTTCATGTCGCTCATCGCCTTCGCGTCGGGCGTGCTGAACACCTGGAGCCGGTTCGCCGTGCCGGCCTTCACGCCGGTGCTGCTGAATCTGTCGATGATCGGCGCGTGCCTCTTCCTGACGCGGCACTTCGACGTTCCCATCTACGCCCTCGCGGCGGGCGTCATGATCGGCGGTGCCGCGCAACTGGTCGTGCAGTGGATCGCCATCTCGCGCCTGGGCTTGGCGCCGCGCTATTCGCCGCGCGTGCGTCAAGCCTGGCGCGACCCCATGGTCAAACGCATCATGCATCAGATGATGCCGGCCATCCTGGGTGTGTCCGTGGCCCAGATTTCGCTGTTGATCAACACGAACATCGCCACCTGGCTGACGCCCGGCAGCGTCACCTGGTTGTCGTTCGCCGACCGGCTCATGGAATTCCCCACCGCGCTGCTGGGCGTGGCGCTGGGCACCGTGCTCCTACCGGTCCTGTCGGCCGCCCATGCGCGCCAGGATCACACCGGCTACAGCGAACTGCTGGACTGGGGCCTGCGGCTGATGCTGCTGCTGGGCTTGCCGGCCGCGCTGGGTCTTGCCCTGCTATCGAAAGGGCTAGTGGCCACGCTGTTCAACTACGGGGCCTTCAACGCCCACGACGTCCTGGAGACCCGCCTGGCGGTCATGGCCTATTCCGTGGGCATCGTCGGGCTACTGTCCATCAAGATACTGGCTCCGGGCTTCTACGCCAGGCAGGATATCCGCACCCCGGTCAAGATCGCCGTGGTCGTGCTTATTCTCACGCAGTTGTTCAATGTCATATTCGTGCCACGGTTCGCCCACGCCGGTCTGGCCTTGTCCGTCGGGCTGGGAGCCAGCGTCAACGCCCTGTGCCTGCTGGTGATGCTGCGCCGACGCGGCATCTATCGCCCCGGCCCGGGCTGGCGGCGCTTCCGCCTGCGCATCATTCCCGCCCTGGCCGCGCTCAGCGCCCTGCTGATTGTGGCCGACCAGCGCATCGACTGGCTTCAACTGGGAGCCACCCACCATGGCGGGCAGCGGGGGCTATGGCTGCTCGCGGTGCTAGCCGCCAGCGTGATCGTATATTTCACCGTGCTGTTTGTGTGTGGGTTTCGCCCCCGTGACTTTACACGGCGCGGCCGTTAATATAGAATAGCTGTCTTTGTCAATTTGCCTATTCTTAGCCCGGCCTGAAAGCCGGGGGTTTGAAAAAAGAGTGGGCAGGCCGTTTCAGCCGAAATTGAACGGGCCTTGGGGGCTTTTGCAAACGTTCTTGCACAGATAAGCAGGGGCCAAGTGCAACGACTCATTAGGTTACGACACACGGGGTTACGACACAGGGCGGACTCACGGCGTGGCAAACGGCATTGATACAGCTGCACGACACATCGCACCACACAACAGTACGACACATCAGCGGATCTTTTCATACTATGGCCAACTCTGCCCAAGCTCGCAAGCGCGCCCGCCAATCGGTGGAGCGCAACAAACACAACGCCAGCCTGCGTTCCATGCTGCGCACTTCCATCAAGCGCGTGCGCCAGGCCATCGAAGCCGGTGACAAGACCGTCGCCGCCGATGTCTTCAAGAAGGCCACCGGCACCATCGACCGCATCGCCGACAAAAAGATCATCCACAAAAACAAGGCCGCTCGCCATAAGAGCCGCCTTGCCGCCGCCATCAAGGCGCTGGGCTAAACACCCACTGGCCGGTTATAGGGCCGGCCACGCTTTCCAGCGATTTCTGCTGGAATGCCGCAACAGGACGCGCTGGCGTCCTGTTTTACTTTGTGCGTTCACTTTGTGCATTGTTCTCCGCGCTTTTGCTCAGCGTGCTTGGCTGATCGCACTTGGCCCACCCCATTGGCCCGGACGGCCACATCGATCGAGCTGAAAGCCCTGGGGTGGCACGACACCGGTTTTGGGTTTTGGGTTTCGGACCCTGGACACGCAGCCAATTTTGGATAACCGAGTCGCCACCCCGAAATCGTCTCAGTCCGCCAGGGGGCTGGGGCGCGTGCCCCCCCAATCATCCGACGCGGCATCGAACTCCCGTTCGGACGTCCGCAGATGGTTATCGCTGGCGAAATCCATGACGAACTTCCAGGCCAGAGGCTCCAGGTCACGCAGCCGCCCATCGACCACGACGCAACGGACGCCGTCCAGCAAGGTGGGCACGACGTACGGCGAATAGGAAAGACGCCCGCCAGGGCATCCAGCGGGTCGGAACTGCGACATGACGCCGGCCAACCGCTCGGCCCAGTCACTGGGACGGAAACGCTGGCCGTCCAGCGTCGTGCCATGAATGATGGTTTGCTGCACGATATGTGTCATTGAACTTCCACGGATGGAGTCCGCCGGAAGCGGCGGCTCAAACCCCTTGCCCGCGCCGCATTGTATCCGATCCGCCACCGTCGCTGAAAACCTCGAAACATAATCCCGAAACACGCCGCGGAGCGCGCAGAGCTTTGCACGCCGTCGGGCCGCAAGGTAAGATTATCGTTTTACCCAGAGCGCACCATGTCCAACGCCGCCTTGCAAACCGGCCCCCTCAGACACTTTCTGCAATTCAGTGATTTCACCAAGGCCGAGATCCTTTATGTGCTCGAGCGCGCGCGCCTCATCAAGAACAAATTCAAGCATTACGAACCGCACCACACCCTGCACGACCGCACGCTGGCCATGGTGTTCGAGAAAGCCAGCACCCGTACCCGCGTGTCGTTCGAGGCCGGCATGTACCAACTGGGCGGGTCGGTCATACACCTGACCACGGGTGATTCCCAACTGGGCCGCGCCGAGCCCATCGAAGACACGGCGCGTGTCATTTCACGCATGGTCGACGTGGTCATGATCCGCACGTTCGAACAGACCCGGCTGGAACGCTTCGCGGCACACTCGCGCGTGCCCGTCATCAACGGCCTGACCAACGAATTCCATCCCTGCCAGATTCTGGCCGACATCTTCACGTTCATCGAGCACGCTGGCTCCATCGAAGGCAAGATCGTCGCCTGGGTGGGCGATGCCAACAACATGGCTTACACGTGGCTGCAGGCCGCCGAAATGCTGGGCTTCCGCCTGCACGTTTCGGCCCCCGAAGGCTACCGGCTCGATCCACAACGCGTGGGCGAACCCGCCGCCGACGCGCTCCAGGAGTTCGACGATCCCATGCAAGCCTGCCGGGGCGCCCATCTGGTCACCACCGATGTCTGGACCAGCATGGGGTACGAGGCCGAAAACGACGCCCGGCGCAAGGCTTTCGCCGACTGGTGCGTCGACGCCGACATGATGGCCGTCGCCGCGCCCGACGCGGTATTCATGCACTGCCTGCCCGCCCATCGCGGCGAGGAAGTCACGGGCGAGGTCATAGACGGCCCCCAAAGCGTGGTCTGGGACGAAGCGGAAAACCGCCTGCATGTCCAGAAGGCCCTGATGGAATTCCTGCTGCTGGGGCAGTTGGACACCCCGTCCGCCTGAACCCAGCACAAAGCGGCTATTCACCATGACGCCGCCCCGGTGTGGAAAACACGGCTACAAAGAAATCTGTCCGCCTATGAAAAACACCCCGAAGGTTGGATCGATGCCCAACTTCCGGGGTGCGGGTCAGAAACTGGTGTCAACCAACCAATGAGAGGCGTGGAGCCACGAAATGGGCGGCATGCCGCACGGCCCCGCCCTTACTTGCCCTGCTCTTCGCTGTCGTCCTTCAGATGCGGTAGCGCCGCCTTCCCCGCCGGTGCCAGCAACCCGGCATTCACATAGACGAACAGCTTGTCGCGTGTGTCGGTGATGTCCAGGTTGCGCATCGTCAGTTGCCCGATGCGATCGCGCGGCGAGAACGTGGATTCACCTTTTTCCATGGTCAGGCGTTCCGGCTTGTACGTCAGGTTGGGGGAGCGCGTGTCGAGCAGGGAATAATCATTGCCGCGACGCAGTTCCAGCGTCACTTCGCCGGTGATGGCGCGCGCCACCCAGCGCTGAGCCGTCTCGCGCAACATGATGGCCTGGGAATCGAACCAGCGCCCCTGGTACAGAAGACGGCCCAGCTTGCGGCCGTTGTCGCGGTATTGCTCGATGGTGTCTTCGTTGTGGATGCCGGTGACCAGGCGCTCGTATGCGATGAACAACAAGGCCAGCCCCGGAGCCTCGTAGATGCCACGGCTCTTGGCCTCGATGATGCGGTTCTCGATCTGGTCGCTCATGCCCAGGCCATGGCGCCCGCCGATGCGGTTGGCTTCCAGCATGAGCTCCACGCTGTCGCGGTACTCCACACCATTGAGGGCCACGGGCAGGCCTTGCTCGAACCGGATGGTGACCTCCTCGCGCGCGACCGGCACGTCATCGCGCCAGAACGCGACACCCATGATGGGCTGCACGATGCGAATGCCGGAATTCAAGTGCTCCAGATCCTTGGCCTCGTGCGTGGCGCCCAGCATGTTCGAGTCGGTGGAATAGGCCTTTTCGGCCGACATCTTGTAGTCGAACCCGGCTTGGCGCATGTATTCCGACATTTCGGCGCGCCCGCCCAGCTCGTCGATGAACTGCTGATCGAGCCAGGGTTTGTAGATTTGCAGACCGGGGTTGGTCAGCAGGCCATAACGGTAGAAACGTTCAATATCGTTGCCCTTGTATGTGCTGCCATCGCCCCAGATGTTGACGTTGTCTTCCTTCATGGCCGCCACCAGCATGGTGCCGGTCACGGTGCGCCCGATGGGCGTGGTGTTGAAATACGTGACCCCCGCTGTGGACACATGGAACGCGCCACACTGCAGCGCGGCGATCCCCTCGGCGACGAGCTGTGCACGGCAGTCGATCAACCGCGCCTTCTCGGCCCCGTATTGCATCGCGCGCTTCGGAATGCTGTCGTAATCGGATTCGTCGGGCTGGCCCAGGTTGGCCGTATAGGCGCAGGGCACGGCCCCCTTGTTGCGCATCCACAGCAACGCGGCGCTGGTGTCCAGGCCTCCGGAAAATGCGATGCCGACCTTCTGGCCGACGGGAAGGTGTTCGAGAATGGTTGTCATTGCGAGGAAGGCCCTGGGTGATGAATTTTGTCGCCCGCCTGGACGGGGCGCGGCAGGCCGCCGCGAGAGCGCCGCCAAGAACGCGGCAATGCGCCCTGCATTGTACCGGCGCGACCCAAACGCCCGCAAATTGGCCCGACACCAGGGGCTGTCGTACACTTCCACACAACCACCAACGAGCACCACCGTGATCCCCTACCTAGCCAATCTGGAACAGCTTGCCGAGTTCGACGAGATCGTCGATGTGCGCACGCCGGCCGAATTCGAAGACGATCACATTCCCGGTGCCCTCAACGCCCCGGTGCTCGACAACGCGCAACGCGCGGAGATCGGCACCCTGTACAAGACCGCGCCTTTCGACGCGACGCGCCGTGGTGCCGCCATGGTCGCCCACAACATCGCCCGGCATCTGGACACGCTTTTCGCCGACCGGCCACGGCAATGGCGCCCCCTCGTCTACTGTTGGCGGGGCGGCAAACGCTCCGGCTCGATGACGGCGTGGTTCAACCTGATAGGCTGGCGCGCGCGCCAGCTGGAAGGCGGCTACAAGACCTACCGCCGCCACGTGCTGCAACGCCTGGATGACCTCCCGGGTCAGTTCCACTACGTGGTGCTGACCGGCAGCACGGGCTCGGGCAAGACCCGCCTGCTGCACGCCCTGGCCCAGGCTGGCGCCCAGACGCTCGACCTGGAAGGCCTGTCACGGCATCGCGGGTCGCTGCTGGGGGCCTGGCCGGGGCAGGATCAGCCATCACAAAAAACGTTCGAGTCGGCACTGGCCCAGGTCTTGTCCACCTTCGACCCCGGCCGCCCGGTTTTCGTGGAGGCGGAGAGCCGTCGCATCGGCCAGATCACGTTGCCCACGGCGATGCTGGACAGCTACCGCCGCGGCGCCTGCGTGGATGTCCAAACCCCGCTGGCCGAACGCATTGGCTTCCTGCTCGAGGACTACGCGCACCTGTTCAGCGACAAAGCCACGTTCAAGCAGCAACTCGGCCGGTTGGCCGTTCTGCACGGCAACGACACCATCGCCCGCTGGCACGGGTTGATCGACGCCGACGCCGCACCCGAACTATTCCGCGATCTGATCACCCGTCACTATGACCCGGCCTACGCGCGCAGCACCTCACGCAGCTTCGGCGACATGTCCGGCGCCCTGGCATTTGAATTCCACCCCTGCGCCGAGGACACCCGCGGCCAGGCTGACGCATTGCTGGCCCGCGTGTCGGGCCTGACGGAGCACATCTGATGACCACCGCCCACCCTCCCCGCCTGACCGAACTGTCCCACGGCGGCGGCTGCGGCTGCAAGATTTCCCCCGGTGTGCTGGCCGAATTGCTGAAGAACCTGCCCCGGACCCAGGCGTTTCCGGGCCTGATGGTGGGACCCGAAACATCCGACGACGCGGCGGTCTACCGCCTGAACGACGAGCAGGCCATCATCGCCACCACCGATTTCTTCATGCCCATCGTCGACGATCCGTACGACTTCGGGCGCATCGCCGCCGCCAACGCGCTGTCGGACATCTACGCCATGGGCGGCACGCCCATCCTGGCGCTGGCCCTGGTGGGCATGCCCATCAACGTGCTGCCGCATGAAACGATCGCGCGCATCCTGGAAGGTGGCGCCTCGCTGTGCGCCGAGGCCGGCATCCCCATCGCGGGCGGGCATTCCATCGATTCCGTCGAACCCATCTACGGCCTGGCGGCGCTGGGCGTGGCCCACCCGGACCACATCCGGCGCAATCAGGATGCGCAGGCTGGCGACGCGCTCATTCTGAGCAAGCCACTGGGTGTGGGTATTCTGTCGGCGGCGCTCAAGAAGAATCTGCTCGACGAAGATGGCTATGCGCAGATGATCGCGTCAACCACGCAGCTCAACCGTTCCGGCCCGGCGCTGGCGCGCCTGCCTGGCGTCCACGCCATGACCGACGTGACGGGGTTCGGCCTGCTGGGCCACACACTGGAATTATGCCGGGGCGCCGGCCTGCGGGCCCATCTGCGCCATGACGACCTACCCTGGCTGAGCCCGGTGCGCGCCTTCGCGGAAGCGGGCGTGTTCACCGGCGCGTCGGGACGCAACTGGGCATCGTACGGGGAACAGGTCGATCTGGATGCCAGGTTGCCCGCTGTGGCGCGCACCCTCCTGACCGATCCGCAGACGTCCGGTGGATTGCTCGTCAGTTGCGCGGCAGGCGTCGCGGACCAAGTGCTGGCGCAACTTCGGGCGGACGGGTTCGGCCAGGCCACCGTGATCGGGGCCATGGTCGAAGGTGGAATCGGCGTGTCGGTAGCGTGAATCCCGCATGCCGCCTCCATGGGCGGCTTGGTGAACGGCTCAAGCGGCGCCGGTGGCCGGCAGCAGCAGGCGGCCACCATGCGTCGTGGGTTCGACCTCTTCCCGCCCCCCGGGCATCCTGCCCGAGTCGCCCGCCTGACCCACGGGTTGAGCCTGCGCCCCGCCACGCAGCCGGAACACCGCCACGGCCTGCGTCAGCGTCTGCACCTGCTCCTGCAGGGACGCCGCGGCGGCTGCGGCCTGTTCGACCAGCGCCGCGTTCTGTTGCGTGGCCTCGTCCATCTGCGACACCGCCTGATTCACCTGGCCAATGCCGCTGGACTGTTCATCGGACGCCGCCGCGATCTCACCCATGATGTCGGTGACACGCTGCACCGACGCGACGATTTCCGTCATGGTGCTGCCAGCCTGCTCCACATAGCGGGCACCCTCATCCACCTTGCTCGACGATTCATCGATGAGCATCTTCACTTCCTTGGCGGCCTGGGCGCTGCGCGACGCCAAGCTGCGCACCTCGCTCGCGACCACCGCGAACCCTTTGCCCTGCTCGCCCGCGCGGGCGGCCTCGACGGCCGCGTTCAAAGCCAGAATATTGGTCTGGAAGGCAATGCTTTCGATCACACTGACGATCTCGGCGATCTTCTTCGACCCCTGGGAGATACCCGCCATGGTGTCGACGACCCGGCTGACGATTTCCCCACCCCGCACCGCCACACTGGACGCGCTGCTGGCGAGCCCGTTCGCCTGATGCGCGTTGTCGGCGTTCTGGCGCACCGTCGCCGCCAACTGTTCCATGCTGGCCGCCGTCTCTTGCAGAGAGGCGGCCTGCTGCTCGGTGCGGGAACTCAGGTCTGTATTGCCGGCCGCGATTTCACGCGAACCCACATCGATTTCCTCGACCCCGCGCCGCACCGACGACACCGTTTCACCCAGACTGGCCTGCATCTGCCGCAAACTGCCGAACAAGGCATGGACCTCATTGCGGGAGCGCGCCGGCACCTCGGGCAGGTCGGCGGTGAGATCGCCACGCCCGAAACGCGCCATGTGCGCGATCATCTCACGCACCGGATGCAACGTGGCCGCCGACAGCCAGCCTATCAACGCGGCGATGAGAATGGTACCCACCAGAATCATGCCGATCTGCAGGGCCAACGACCGATAGCTCGCCGCCATGAAAGCCGACTTGGCACCGAAGCCCACCATCAGCCAGTTCCAGTTCTTCACCCCCTGCCACGCCACGAACGTCGACTGGCCATCGGGCCCGATGGGCACATCGGCGAAGCCGGTCTTGGCCTGGAACAAGGTGTTCAGCCGCGCCACCTCGCCCGCCGAGAAATGCGCCGACAACGCATCGCCCGCCTGCGCACCCGCGCCCGCCACATACTGCCAGCCAGCGTCGGTGTGATGCAGAATGGCCAGCGTGCCGTATTTCGCCACGCGCACGGTGTCCACCCACTGGAGCAAGCGGCTGACGTCATCGTTCACGCTGGCCCAGATGCTCAGGCCGCCATAGACCTTGCCGTCTTTGCCGTGCAACGACTTGATGCCCATGACATACCACTTGCCATCGCGTTTGATCAGGCCGGAATAGTCGGTGCCGGCGTCCAGCGTACGCGCGACCAGATCCGTCGGCGCCACCGACGTGCCCAGCATCTGCTTGCCCTGTGCATCTTCCTGCATGGTGGACACGCGCACCCAATGGCCGCCCGAACGCACCATGACCTCGGCATCCGCCCCGGTGCTGCGCTTGACCCCCAGCAAGGCGCTGATGTCGTTGTTGATGAGAATGCCGTTGACGACCAGGTTCGGCACCCGCCCGGCCGAGCCGGTTTCAGACGTTGTGGCACCCAGCACCGGCACACCCCCCATCGCATGCTCGAAAGAGGGGATCAGATGGCCCACCTGCGCCGTCGCCGAGGCATACACCAGCTGCAGCGACTGGTCCACGCCAGTGAGCGCGGAACCCATCTCGCGGTTCACCGTGGCCACGGCCTCTTGCTGAGCCCGCCAGGCCATGATGGCGGTCATGACCCCCATCACCAGCACCGTGACCGCCAGCGTTGCCAGCACCAGACGAAAGGCCATGGTGCGACGCGCCAACCATCCCGCCCTGGCCGCCCGCTGGGCGGGTCTGATCGGATGTGCCTTTTGAGCGGAATCCGCCGATTCATGTTTGCGCATGCCTGCCTTCATCCTTTATCTGCCGCTCAGGCCGCCCGTCGGTACGCAGACGGCCCCGCAACGCGGTTTTGTTCTGTCACGTGTAAACGGCAGGAACCGGAGAAGGTTTAGGGCTTGGCCGGGAGGCGGGCAATTTCCATGAGGCTACTCGCAGGAGACTTTCGTGAAAGCACGGTTCGAAAGACTCTGCTAAAATCCACGGCTTCGGGGACGTAGCTCAGCTGGGAGAGCGTCGCGTTCGCAATGCGAAGGTCGGGAGTTCGATCCTCCTCGTCTCCACCAGAATGCACGC
Organism: Burkholderiaceae bacterium; assembly: GCA_035720945.1. GTDB lineage: Bacteria > Pseudomonadota > Gammaproteobacteria > Burkholderiales > Burkholderiaceae_B > SCQX01. The sequence continues at coordinate 17,647 of DASTNK010000027.1, read as the reverse complement.
CTGACTGTTCTCAGTCAGGCGTTTTTTTTGGTGGACTCCCCGCGTGCTGCGCCACTCTCCTGGCTCTGTGCGTACCACGGGCGCCTGGCCAACTCGACCGTTTCCAGCAGTTCGGCCCTCTTTTCGTCTCAGCTTCCCAAAAAAATACCGCGAACGTGTTGCCAGTGGAGATCAGATCTGGAAATTCTCCCCACGGCACAGACAGCGCCCAGTTGTCACAGCGATCTCCGTGACGTTTCGATACTCCAGTCACCAAGCTACGCAGGGAGTGGTGTAGAAAACAGCTAACCTCTACTCGCCTTGGCTGGGCCATACCATCGCTTCAAATACGGCCCCACCTCGCCAACCCGCAGCAACTCCGGGTGCTGCTCCACTTGTTTGATAAACCAGCCCATCATGCCATCCCATCGATCGGCATCGCCCGCCGGTTGCAACTGCCAGCCCAGCTCATCCAGCGTCCAGGCCGACTTGATGCTGTTCGTCAGCATTGAGCAGGACACACAGTTCGGCTCTGCATCCTGACCACCTCGTGCCACAGGCACGACATGGTCGATGGTGGGTAACAGTTCCCAGTATGCAGGATGCGTGGCGTCAACCTTCCAGTTCCTGTGATACGGAAAATCGTCCGGGAGATAATGCGACAGCAAACGCAACACGGGTGGAAAGATCAGATTCGTTCCTTTATACCTGTCAATAAAACCGTCCCGGAGAAATACTTTCGTCATGAACTCGGGGCCATAGCTCCTGCCCACGTTCGCTTTGGGTGCAAACGGGTACCGAGAGACAATAGTGTCTCGCGCTTTAGCCAGATCATTTTCCGCAACGTACTGACACGTCGCTTTAATCACACCCACCAGAGCCAGGCGATTATCGTTCGTCATGAATGGACGACAAAAAAATTGAATCGTGCATGCCCACACACCGCTTTCAGTAGTATTTAGGATCTATTGAAACAGCTCGCATGAACGCCGTTTGGAGGACATCAACCGTGACTCGAGATTGGTGGGCATCCGAATCCATTAGAGCCCGCGTGTCCCGCAACTTGCATTCTTGAACAACGTCGCTGAACGCACGAAGGTGATCCCATCGGAAATCAATTGGTGGAAGCTGACATGCATTCCAACTCATTACCCCTCTCCTTGTAGCGTATTGGGCAGTTTTTGTAACAAAACCGCTATCGTAATCGTACTCTGCGCGAGTGAACGCCGCCAATCAAAGCCGCCTCCGAAGAGTTGTTAGGGCGCTTGTGTGGCCGCACTCACAAATCCACAGAACGAGCCGCAACACAGTCCGGTATTAGTTTCACATGGATGCCGTTCCTCCCACACGCGCTGATTCGGAACCGTGTCAAAAAGAACCGTTCGAACCTTCATGGCCTCCCGCCACCAGAACGCACGCCTGACAGATTTCTGTCGGGCGTTTTGTTTTGGGCGATCCCCGCGTGGGGCGTCATGGGCCCTGGCCTCAGACGACAAACCCATTCGGTTTTCGCAAGCGTGGTAAATTTTTGGATATTCAAACACGATGGAAAACCAGACATGCGCCAGATCTTGATCATTGTCGGCCTCGTTCTGCTCGTGGCGGGCATTTGGGTGGTAGCGGGCCATGGCAGCTATCAAAACACTGAAACCGTCATCAAAATCGGTTCGGCCGCCCTGAAAACGACGCACGATGAAGCCATCCCGAAATGGCTGGGCATCGCCGGCATCGTGGTGGGTGCTATTTTGGCCCTGGGCGGTTTCGCGGGCTGGTTCAAACGCAAATAACGCGGCCCAAACTCCTCAACGCATACAGCCGCTTCGGCACTCACGACATCCGCGGCGGCATATCGGAACTGCGCCTCACAGGAGGCGGAGCGCGCGGCCGCGACGGGCCGCCGCCCCGCGGGCGGTGATCATTCTGTCGAACGCCCGTCCGCCAGGCTCGCCTCACGCACGTCGCGGGCGAGCCTTCTTGCCCGTTCGGATTCCTCCTGCAAGGTTGTCAATTCGCCCTGGTCGATTTTTTCCACGTTGCAATAATCCAATTTCCAGTCCGGATCGTCACTCCAGCGCTGCGGATTCTGCACCGTCGTGCGCGGTGCGGGCGCACTATCCAGCAACTGCAGGGCAAGCTCCAGCGTGCGTCTCTGGGACCTGGGGTCGTGCGGCTTCCCAGCGGCGTTGCCCAGCGGGAAATCGCTGAACAAAAACCTGGGAACGCCGCAATACTCGACGACATCCTTGGCGCACCCCATGATGACAGTGGCAATGCCATGGGCCTCCAAATGCCGGGCGATCAGGCTGAGCGTCTGGTGACAGACGGGACAGTTGGGCACCAGGATGGCGGCGTCGACGTGATCCTCCCGGCAGCGCCGCAGGATCTCTTTGCAATCCACATCCAGCGTATGCCTCTGGCTGCGGTTCGTCGGGGCGCCGTGAAACCGCGGCGCCAACCGACCGACTCGTCCCTCTTGCGCCAATGTGCGCAACGCGGCCAGCGGAAACCACGTTCCGGAATCCTCCATGCTGGTGTGCTTGCGATCGATCGCGACATGAGAGATGCGCAGATCGGGGAGACGTTCGGTGGGGAGTGAATACACCTCGTAGAATTTCGTCGCCGCGTTGTAAGGCGCCCCCGGGCCTTGCGGGCCCTTGCCTCCCTGGAACGGCGCCGCTGTGGTGATGAGCGTGACGGTGGCGCTGGACAGTGATTTGCCGAGCACATGGAACGGTACTTCCGCGTAGTGAGCCCAGACGTACGGGTTGCCATACCCCAGGGCCAGGTACCACTCGCGGGTCCGCTGCATATACGCAATAGGCTGGTCATGGGCTGGGGCGAACCCAAGGCCGCGCCGGCCACCGGTTGCATTCACGGCTGCTTCCTTCGATTGAGCGGCCTTCAGAATAATCCAAATATCCGTCACTGGATGGACAGCGTCTTCTCATTGCCGTTGCCATCGACCGTTTCCAGCGCCACCGGCCGACGCCACACGAGCTTGATGTATTCCAGCACCTTCTGCGCGCGCTCAATATCCAGGCCCCGGCCATCGGCCACATGATCCTGCCGCAGCATCAGGCTGCCGTCACTGCTCAGCTCCACCGCCTGCACATGCGGCGCGGCGAAATTGAACTTGGGCGCGATCAGTTGCTCGCGCAAGGCGTCGATGTCCGTGTTTTGAATCTCGATGTTGAGCCCGGTCGCGGAGTCCTGGTGTGTTCGATAGCTCAGCAATTGCAGTTTCTCGGCCAGGGTCTCGTCCAGGTGATTGCGGATGAAGCTGAAGTCGTCTTCCTCGGCACGGATGCGCAAAGCGCGGTCCAGCCCCTCGTTCTCGATGATATGCTCCCACATGATGAAGCCGACGTTATAGGGGTTGAGGGAAAGCGCGATGTTCTTTCCGCTGGCGTAGGGGCGGATGACGTCGGAATGCGACTTGATGGCGTCTACATATAGCGACGCGGGCAGGAAGTCGGCTTCACGCAGCAGGCGCGCATGCCAGTAGCTGGCCCAGCCTTCGTTCATGATCTGGCAAGCGAACACGGGGTAGAAGTAAAACGATTCCTCCCGCACCGCCAGGAAAATATCCCGTTCCCAGCCCTCCATGTCGGGCGCATACCGCGCGATGAACCACAGCAAATCCGACTCCGGACTGGGTGGAATGGGTGCGCGCCGCCGCTGCTGCGGTGGCGGGGCCTTTTCGCCGGGCAGCCCGGCGAAGCGGGCGTGGAAACCAGTGGGCTTCACGCCGGGCTTGGGCAGGATGTGGGTCGGGTAATCGGGCCGGTGAATCGGCTGGTCGACATCGATGTGCTGTTCCAGCGCGAGCGCCGCGTCCAGCACCATTTCCACACGCCGTTGACCGTACTCTTCGATTGCGTCCTGAATGCTGCGCGCCCGCTCCGCCGTCTCGGTCACGATGTGATAACCCACTTGCTTCTGCATGCGCGCGAACAAGGCATTGTTCTTGGAGAAATCGGCGTGTCCCAGCACATGCGCGGTGACCAGCGTGTTTTGCGCCAGCCCGTTGTCGGTGACCAGGTAGGCGCGGTTGGGGTTGCCGGGAAACACCACCTCGAAGATGTGCGAACCGCCCATCCGGTGTTGCACGTGCTGATGGATGTAGCGCACGCCAAAAGACCAGTGCGGCATGCGAATAGGCAGGCCGTACACGGCCACTTCCATCATGAAGGTGTTGGGCACCAGTTCAAAATCGACCAGATCGTAATCCAGCCCGTCGCGCCGCGCCAATGCTTCGATTTTCGGCATGTAATGGGCAAGTTGCTCCAGATCCTGCGCATGCGTGGTGGGCATCTCAGGCCTCCTCGCCCACGCCCACACTTGCCTGGCGCTGGAAGAAGCGACGCACGGCATTCCAGACATCACCGCGCTCGTGCACGGTATAGGTGCCCACCGGGTAATTACGCGATTCCAGCGAGCGAAACAGGCGGCCTGTTTCGGAAAGCCCGGTTTCATGCGGATTCTGGGGGGTTTCCACGAACCCCATGAAGTTGACTATATCGCCCAGCTTGCACAGCAGGCCATCGGCCAGGGCCCGGTCATCGGCGAAGTTCTCGCCGTCGGAGGCATAGAACAGGTAATGGTTGTAGCGCCGAGTGGGGTAGCGCTTGTCGAAGATATCCAGCGCCAATTGAAAGGCGCTTGAGGCGGTGGTGCCGCCGGTGGCGGTCGCCTGGAAGAATTGCTCCTCGGTGAACTCCCAGGCTTCATTGGTGTGCGCGATGAAGATGAGCTCCAGCGCGCTGCCATATTGCCGGCGCAGCCCCTGCACCGCCCAGAAGAAAAATGATTTGGCCAGTTTGCGCCGTTCCGCATCCATGGATCCGGACACATCCAACAGCAATGCCACAACCGCGTCGGTCGCCGGGCGTTGCCGCCGCGCCAGTTGCCGGAAACGCAAGTCTTCGTCGGAGAACGGCGCCGCGCCGGCCGGCTGGGCATGCCGACGCTTGATCGCCTCTTTCATGGTCCGGCGTCGATCCAGACGGGAATTGGGGCCGTGCCGGCTCCACCCCTCGCGCACCAAGTCCTCGTCCCGGAGCGCATCGCTGGTGCGCGGCTTGAGATCGGGCAGGTGCAGCTCCTCCCATATCCAGTCAACGATGTCCTCGATCCTGAGCTCCAGCAGGAAACGCAACTCGCCATTGCCGCTGCCACCCGCGCCAGCCTGCCCGGCATCGCTGCCCTCTCCTTGCCCTTGTTGATACACGTCTTTCGGCTTGCCACCGCCCTGCCCCACACCCGATTGTTCATTGGAGGTGCTCAGGCGGAAGCGATAGTGCTCAAGGAAATGCACCGGGATCAGCACGGTGTGGTTGGAGGGGCGGCCCAGCACGTCCGCCCCCGCGATCATCTCGGGCAGCTGCTCGCGCACGGCGTCGCGCACTTTTTCGTTATGCCTCAGCCAGTCACGGGCGCCGCGCGAAAACAGGCCGTACCAACGGTGCGCGTGCGCCAGATTGGAAAGCTGCCGGTATGCAGGCTTGGTCATGATGGCGACTCATGTGTCTGGACTATTCCTGCGCCAGCAGCGTGGTCACGTAGTTGAGCGCTTCGTGCGCGCTGTGCGCATCGTAGCCGTAGTCGTTGACCAAGCGCTCCTCGACCGCCGAGATTTTTTCCATGGCCTCGGTGTCGGCGCGGGTGGTCGAGGTGACCAGGCGCAGCACGTCGCGCCGCTCTTCGAACAGGTATTGTTCGATCGCTTCGCGCAGGCGCGCATGCTCCGCGAGCGTGAACTTGACACCGCGCTTGTAGGCATTCAGGGCCTTGCGAACGATCTCCTGGCGGAACGAGGTCTTGCCGGAATCGGATATGCCGATCTTGGTTTCAACGCTGCGCAGGAACCGTTCATCGGCGTCGCGTTCTTCACCGGTGATGGGGTCGTCCACCTTGCGGTTCTCCAGCACCGCCTCGACCTCATCCAGGTACTTGTCCAGAAGCTCCTGCGCCTCGTCCTGGAAGGACACGAACAGCGCCTTGTGCACGTCTTCCTTGACCCAGCGGTTATAGAACTCCTTGCGCGTGGTGACCAGGAAATCGATCCATTGCTTCTTCACTTTGGAATCCATGCGTGCATCGGATTCAATCGCATCCTTGAGCGCCAGCATGACTTCCATGGAGGTCAGGCTCTTGCTCTCGGACTGGCTGATGGCGCCGGCCAGCGCATTGACGATGAAGCGTGGTGAAACACCATCCATGCCCTCGTCGGGCTGTTCCCGGACGATGCGTTCGGCCTCGGCGTCGGAAATGCCCTCGACCGATTCATGCGCGTGGATGCGCAACTTCTTGCTGAGATCGAGATCCTGCCGCTCGGAGGGTTTCAGCCGCGTGAGAATGGCGAACACGGCCGCCACCTGCAGCGCGTGCGGATCCAGATGCACCAGCCGGAACGAAGGGGTGGCGGAGGTCAGCTTGCGATAGATGCGCGCCTCATCGGTGTAGCACAGGGTATAGGGAACCTGCACGATGACCATGCGGTCAAGCAATGCCTCGTTTTCCTTTTCCTGAAGGAACCGGCGGAACTCCGCCATGTTGGTGTGCGCGACAATGGTCTCATCGATGTAGATGAGGGGGAACCGCGATACTTTGACGACCTGCTCCTGGGTCAGCGTCAAGAGCAGGTACAGGAACTCGCGCTTGACCTTCAGGATTTCGATCATCTCCAGGAGGCCGCGGTTGCCGGCATACACGGCGCCCGACCACGACCAGGCGCGCGGATCGCCCTCATCCCCGTATTCAGCCACCTTCGATAAATCAACCGACCCCACCAGGTCAGCGATGTCGGCGGTGGTGGGATCGTGGGGCGCATAAGTGCCCACCGCGTCGCGACCCGCCTCATCGATGAAGATGCGATGCACCGGCACGCGGGTGAAATCACCGCCATACTGCTCATCAAGGAGCGTGCGCGTGAAAGGAGACACTTCGCCGCTGATCTGGACCCCGTAGGTGTCCCGGAACTCGGCCCGTTTGCCCTGTGGGATCAAGAGCAGCGGCGATTCCTGGATGGGGCTCTCCTGGATCGCGTACAGGGCCCCGTCATCGGTGTGGCTGTATGCCTCGAGGCCGCGCTTGAGCAACGTCACCAGGCTGGACTTGCCGCCCGACGGGGGTCCCAGCAAAAGCAACAGCCGCCGCCCGACCTCGGAACCCTCGCTGGCCGCCTTGAAGTAATTGGCGACCCGCTCAAGCGCCTGATCGATGCCGAACAAATCATCCTCAAACAATTTGTAGTGGGTGCTGGCGCCGTTTTGCTTCGGGGCCTCGAGACCGCGCCAGCACATCATGTCCCAGATGTACTGATGACTGGATCTGGCTGCCCGCGCGGGATTCTTGGCGACAATGTCACGCAGGTAATCGTTGAAGCCGCCTTCCCACTTCTGCGCCTGCTGCTTGCGCGAATAGTCCACCAGCGACTCGACAAACTCAGAACGATGCCGTTCTGTACCTTCATTGCGATCAGTCACGGCTCTTCTCCAAGCATGATGTTGGGCTACCCGCTGACACTGGCGTTGTGCGAATGGGTCGGTATCAGTGGTGGCTCAACCTTGAAAAATCCATCTCTAATGGGTTGGACCCGCATGGGCGGTTGAAGTTCAGCATACGACTTCTTCGCGCCAAGAGGAAGGGATATGTATTGTTTGTTGTGGACGCTGACTTGATATCAGGTCAGGCAGCCCCTTCCGTCAGACTTCACCCAGCGCCATATACGCCGCGCGCACAGCCTCTGCCCCATATTTGCGCTCCAACCGGCGCACCGTGAAATGGCCCCGTGCCATGCTCTGGAAATGGCCGATGAACAATGTGTTGATCACCGCGCCCCCTGCGGCCCCCAACGCGGGGATGGCCTGGGCCGCCGCCTTCTCGGTGACCTGGACGCCGAATCGGTCAGCGACCACGGTGATCAGGCGAACCAGGGCCGGGCCAGTGCCTTTTTCCACAACCACATGCGTACCAAGATATTCCGTAGCCTGGGCGACCGACTGGGCCAACGCTACGCGGATAGCGTAATAGCCACTATCCGTGGCGTCGTCCGTTTTCGTCTTTCCGCCCAGTGCGAAGACCTCCAGACAGGCGCGGCGGGCATCCGGGTGCCCCAGGGATTCGCCTTCGCTGCGCGCGATGTCAGCGATGGATCGCATCATCAGCGTGGTCGATATGGGAAGCTCCACCGCCAAGCCAGCCAGACCGAAAAACCCGCCCACCCCGCCACTCACCGCGGCCCCCAGCTTATGCCAGTGGTTGGAGCTGCCTTCTCCAGGCCTGTCGTCCAAAGTGACAATGGCCGCATCGGTGGCCTTGCGCAGCGCGGCTTGGGTGATGTCGCTGATTTTCGACCGCCAGCCCTCGGGAAGCCACTTCAACCCCAGTTCAACCGGCGCACCGATCAGGTTCGTCATGCGCGCGGCAAGCCCGGGATTCTCCAGCAGTTCGCGAGCGTTGCGCAAGGAATCGAGGTCAACCGGGCTCAAAGGCGTGTCCATGGATTGTCCGCCGATATGTTCACATGCCGCCGCACGATATGGCCCCGCCCCGCCAACACACTGGCCGGAGCCTACCCACGCCGGTCGGTCTCAAGGCTTCTGGCGCCGCCACCAAACCGCCGTCCAAATCCCGGCCACATCCGCAGCATCGTATTGTCGCGCATGAAGTAATGATGAAACAGCGCGGCCGCCACATGCAGGCCGATCAGGTAATAGCCGATGGTGCCGAGGGTTTCGTGAACATCCTTGATGTCGCGCCCCAGGGTTTTGTCCGGCCCCATCAGCGCCGGCAGGTGCAACCCGAAAAAGGGTATGGCCTCGGCCTTCGCGCTGAGCGTGAACCAACCCAGCAGCGGCATGGCGAACAAGAAAATGTACAGCGCGACATGCATGTATTTCGCCAACCGGTTCATCAGCGCCGAAGGCTCGGGCGTGATGGGCGGAGAGCGAAACACCAGGCGCGACGCCAGCCGCACGAAGAATATGACGAACACTGTCAGGCCAAGCATGTAATGCCAAGTTTTCATCAGGTCGCGCGGCGCGCTGTCTTTGGGAAAAACACCCCGCAATTCCATCAGCGCGTAAACGGCGATCAACAGTATGACTGTCAGCCAGTGCACACCAATTGACAGTTTATTGTAACGATCGAGGTTGTCAGTCATGTCATCGAACACCAGGGTCGGCAACCAGCGAGGTCTCACCAACCAAGCCGGAAGAAGAGGGTCACCAAATTGTGGCTTGGCCATTCTGGGGTGGCAAGCACAGGACAGCCTTAGCGTAACAACACGCCACCTATAATTCCAGCCATAACCCACGAGAAGGAAGACAATGAAACAGGTTTTTATCCCGAACCCGGCCGTTGCGTTCACGCTGGCATCAACCAACGTCGCAAGGACGCGGTCTGCGCCAAGACCGGCATAGACACGATCCAGGAACCGATGAATTTTTTATCCGGCCCGATGCGCGGCCAGGGAGCGTAGGCAACAACATGAAGACAATCGGCATACTTGGCGGCATGTCGGCGGCGTCGACCCAGACGTATTATCGGGAACTTTGCGACATGACACGCAAGCGGCTGGGCGGGCTGCACTCTCCCGAACTGCTAATCCGCTCGCTAGACTTCGACACCATCGAGGCGCTTCAGAAAAGCGGCCAATGGGACCGCGCAGGGGCGATTCTCAACACCGAAGCAAAAGCCCTCGAGAATGGCGGTGCGCACGTCCTGGTCCTGGCCACCAACACCATGCACAAGCTGGCCGACCAAATGATGGCGGGCGTGAGCATCCCATTCCTGCATATCGCCCAGGCCACTGCGGGGCGCATCGTCAATGCGGGGCTGAGCAAACCGGGGCTGATGGCAACAGCCTTCACCATGGAGCAGGCGTTCTACACCGATGGGCTCAGGCAGGCCGGACTGAGCCCTATGGTGCCGGGCGATGCCGACCGGGCGATCGTGCACGGCATTATTTACGAAGAACTGTGCAAGGACATCAGAAGGCCCGAAAGCCGGGAGGCTTTCGGAAGAATCGCACAACGCCTGATCGACAAAGGAGCCGACTGCCTGATTCTGGGCTGTACCGAAATCGGCATGCTACTCAATCAGGGCAACGTGTCCGCCCCGATATTCGACACAACCCTCATTCATTGCGAAGCGGCGCTGGATTTCGCCCTGGAGGCATAGCCGTCCTCGACAAAGGCCGTGAATAACACATCATCCGGCCTTCTCGACCAATACAGTCTCGTTCCGCAGCCAAAGCTCCAACGTGTGCCCTGAACGCGAAAAGCATGACACACTCTTTATAATTCGACCACACTCTCTCCCACCACTCCCACCCCCCATGGATCATTTGCTTGCCGCCGTAGACCTTGGCTCCAACAGTTTCAGGCTCTCCATCGGGAAAGTCGTGCAGCACGACAACATCGCGCAGATCTACGCTATCGACAATATGAAGGAATCTGTGCGCTTGGCTGCGGGACTGGATGAGTCGAAACGCCTTGACGAGCCGACAATAGAAAGGGCCTTGGCTGTGCTGCGACGGTTCCGCGAGCGGCTCGACGGTTTCCACCCCAACCGAGTCCGAGCGGTGGCCACCAATACATTTCGCGTCGCGCGCAACGCGCCAGAAATTCTGCCGCGCGCCGAGGCCGCACTGGGCTTTCCCATAGAAGTCATCGCAGGACAGGAAGAGGCGCGCCTGATATTTTCCGGGGTGGCGAACGAACTGCGCCCGTCCGATCAGCGGCGGCTCGTCATCGACATTGGCGGCGGGTCCACCGAGATCATCATCGGCAAGGGTTTCGAACCGCTGCACATGGCGTCGTTGTACATGGGGTGCGTCAGCTACACACAACGCTTCTTCGCGGGCGGCGTCATCACCGAGGAGCGCCTGCTGGATGCGGAACTGACCGCGCGGCAGAAGCTTGAAGGGATCGCCAGGCAGTACCGCAAGACTGGCTGGCAGGAAGCCTACGGTTCGTCGGGAACGGCAAAAGGCTTGATCGCGGTGCTGACCGACGGTGGCATGTCGAAGTCCGGCATCACTCTAGAGGGGTTGATGCTGTTGCGCGAACGATTGATCCGCGACGGCCGCGTCCGCCTCGAAAACCTGCCAGGCCTGAGGGAAGACCGCGCTCCGGTATTGGCGGGCGGTCTGGCCATCATGATCGCCGCCTTCAAGGAGTTGAGCATCGATCGCATGGCTGCGGGTGACGGGGCCTTGCGGGTGGGCGTTCTGTATGATTTATTGGGCCGCGACTCCGCGCACGACAAGCGCGACGAAACCGTGCGACAGTTCATTCGGCGCTACCACGTCGACACCCGCCAGGCACTACGCGTCAGGACGCTGGCGCTCGAGTTTTTCCGGCAAACCGAGCTTCCGGACTGCCCCGAAAAACAGGAACTGGTGCGCACCCTGGGGTGGGCGGCCGATATGCACGAAATCGGGCTGTCGATCGCCCATGCCGACTACCACAAGCACGGCGCATACATCCTGGAACACGCCGACATGCCGGGCTTTTCCAACGACGACCAGGTCCTGCTCGCCACGCTGGTGCTGGGGCATCAAGGCAAGCTCAACAAGCTGCGGGCACGTGAACCGACGCGGGCGGGATGGATGGCGCTGCTCAGCCTGCGCATGGCGGTGCTGTTGTCGCGTCGGCGCGAAGGCCCCAGCGCCGTTCCCGTCCGGCTGGAACTCGACCACCAGACCATCCGCGCGCATGTGCGCACATCGTGGCTGGCCACCCATGCGCTCACGGAATATGCGCTGCAACGCGAACTGCGCGAATGGAACCGGACGGATTTCCTGTTCGAAGTGGTGCCGGCCTGATCACACTTTACACATCATCGAAACCGTCAGATAAAACCAAAATGGCGCCGGTAGCGATTGTCCATGGCGGGCATGTCCAGCAGTATCGGAAAATCCGCCGTGTTGAAATCGGGATCCCAAGCCGGCTCGCCACATACCGTGGCGCCCAGCTTGAGATACCCCTTGATCAGTGGCGGCACCCGCGCGGGCAAGGCGTTGTCCAGGCGCTCGATCGGGTAACGATGCAACGGAACCACTTTGGGCTCGTCCACGATGCGGCCCAGTTCGCCCGCCCTGCGCCAGACTTCGGCGGCCGTGGCACCATCGTCGCGCAAACTGACGCTGGCGCAGCCAAGCAAATAACGGTAGCCGTTGCGTATCATGAGACGCGACACACCCGACCACAGCAGCATGATCACCGCGCCATTGCGATGGTCGGCATGCGTGCAAGAGCGCCCCACTTCGGCCATGTTCAGGCGTCGCTCACCCAACCCTGACAGGTCGAATTCGGACTCTGAATAGAAACCGCCCGCCTTCCTGGCATTGACTGGGCTCATGAAGCGGTACGTGCCAACCACCGCGCCTGACTGGCCTTCCTTCACCATGATGTGTTCACACCACGGATCGAACCGATCGGCGTCGATGCTGTCCTGCGCGTCGGGAAACACCGCCCCCATCTCCTCGGTGAACACCTTGTAGCGCAGACGCTGGATGGATTCGAGCTCGTCATTGGTGCGCGCCAGGCCCATGACGAGGCCCGGTGTGCGCGAGCCTGAAAACGGCTCGCCGGTGCTGGGTGAATTTGGGGGAATGCGCGCTAATTCCAACATAGGAGAAGTTCAGATACGCTGACGATGTCGGGGCATTGGTGCGGTTTGGTCAGGCGCGGGCCAGATTCACGGCCAGCAGTTCGCGCACTCCTTGTTCGGCAAGGATGGCGTCTTCGGCCTCGACCATGAGCCGCAGCTTGGGCTCGGTGCCCGATGCGCGGATGAGGACGCGGCCGCGACCATTCAAATCGTGTTCCACCTTGAGCTTGGCCGCCATGAGTCCGGCATGGTCCTGCCAGCGCACACCGGGTTCCAGCGGAACGTTGACCATTTTCTGTGGATACATCTTCAGATCGGCGACCAGGCGATCCAGCGTTTCGCCACTACGGCGCATGCTGGCGAGAACCTGCAAAGCCGCGATGATGCCATCACCGGTGGTATGGCGATCAAGGCAAAGCAAATGCCCGGAGCTTTCGCCGCCATACTGCCAGCCCAGCGCCAGCATACGCTCCAGCACGTAGCGATCGCCCACTTTGGCGCGGTCGAAGCCGACGCCCAGCGCCTGCATGCTTTTCTCGAATCCGAAGTTCGTCATCAGCGTGCCGACCACGCCCTCCACCCGCGAATGCCGCATGCGGTCGCGAACGATGGCATAGAGCAATTCGTCGCCGTTGTACAAACGGCCCGCGCCATCGACCATCTGCACACGATCGGCATCGCCATCCAGCGCGATGCCGACCTGGGCGCCCTCGGCCCGAACCCGCTCGATGAGTTGGTCGGGATACAACGCGCCCACCCCTTCGTTGATGTTGAAGCCGTCGGGCTTGCAGCCGACCTCGTGGACTTCGGCGCCGAGCTCCCGGAACACATGGGGAGCGATGTGGTAGGCGGCGCCGTTGGCGGCGTCCACCACGATCTTCAGGCCCGACAGGTCGAATTCGGTGGGGAATGTGCTCTTGCAGAACTCGATGTAGCGCCCCGCGGCATCATCGATACGGCGCGCGCGCCCAAGCGCCTCGGACCCGACGCACCCCACGGGCCGATCGACGGCCTGCTCGATCTCGGATTCGAGTTCGTCGGGCAGCTTCATGCCTTGCGCCGAGAAAAACTTGATGCCGTTGTCCTGGTACGGATTGTGCGAGGCGCTGATGACAATACCCGCCACCAGGCGCAGGGCGCGAGTCAGGTACGCCACAGCGGGCGTGGGCACGGGGCCGGCCAGCAGAACGTCGACACCGGCGGCGGACAGGCCAGCCTCGAGCGCCGATTCGAGCATATAGCCGGAAATGCGGGTGTCCTTGCCAATGAGCACGGCCGGTCGCCCACGCCCCGGCATCTGCCGGGCCAGCACCCCCCCGGCCGCATACCCCAGACGCAGCGCGAATTCGGCGTTGATCGTCGCGCCCCCCACTTCACCACGCACCCCATCGGTGCCAAAGTACTTCCGGCCATCACTCATTCAGTCACTCCAAACTCCACCGCGCGCCATACCTTGAGCGCATCCACCGTGGCGGCGACGTCGTGCACACGCACGATCTGCGCACCGCGCGCCACACCTGCCAGCATTCCGGCGATACTGCCAGCCAACCGCTCACGCACAGGCCGCCCGGTGACATGGCCTATCATGGATTTGCGCGATAGACCGAGCAACATGGGCAGCGCCTGTACACGTGTTTGCGCCAGGCCTTGCAACAATGAAAAATCCTGCTTTTTGGTTTTTCCGAATCCGAATCCGGGGTCGGTCACGACCCGTGAGGGATCGATCCCAGCGGCAAACACCACTTCGACGCGCGTCTGAAGAAACGCCTGCACGTCAGCCAGCAGGTCATCGTACTGCGGTGCCACCTGCATGCTGCGCGGCTCCCCTTGCATGTGCATGATACACACGCCGCAATCAGAGCCAGCCACGGCTTCCAGAGCGCCAGGCTGGCGCAGCGCATAGACGTCGTTGATCATGTCGGCACCCGCAACGAGCACGCGCCGCATGACATCCGCCTTGGAGGTATCGACCGACAGGGGCACGCCCACATCGCGCAGCGCCTCGACAACCGGCAGAACTCGGGCGAGTTCTGCATTTGCATCTACAGGTTGTGCGCCAGGACGCGTGGATTCGCCCCCGATGTCGAGGATATCGGCACCTTCGGCAACCAGTTGCCGCGCATGCGCCACGGCCACATCCGGATCCAGGAATTCGGCGCCATCGGAGAACGAATCCGGTGTAACGTTGACGATCCCCATTACCAAGGGGCGCTCGAGCCGAAGCTCGAAGCGCCCACATCGAAAAGATGGACTCATTGTCGCGAAAGGAGACCTAGACGGGCGTCGTGGCCGCGCTGCCATCCGCCGCCGGCAGCCCACTGGGTGGCGGCGGCAGGGAGGAGTCTTGTGGGCCGGACGAAGGCGCCATGGTCTTCGGGGGCCGAGGCGGCTTCCCGGCCATGATGTCTTCGATTTGCTCCGCATCGATGGTTTCCCATTCGAGCAGCGCCTTGGCCATGGCCTCCATCTTGTCGCGGTTGCCTTCGATGAGCTTGCGCGCCACGCCGTACTGTTCGTCGATGATGGCCCGGATTTCCGAGTCGACCTTCTGCATGGTGGCCTCGGAGACGTGGGTGGTCTTGGTTACGCTGCGGCCAAGGAAGACCTCGCCTTCGTTTTCGGCGTAGACGACCGGCCCCAGCGAATCGGTCATGCCGTAGCGCGTGACGATGTCGCGGGCGATCATGGTGGCACGTTCGAAGTCGTTAGACGCGCCTGTGGTCATCTGGTGCATGAAGACTTCTTCAGCGATACGCCCACCGAACAGCACGGCGATCGTGTTGAGCAGACGTTCCTTGTCCATGCTGTAGCGGTCGCTTTCCGGCAGTTGCATGGTCACGCCCAGCGCGCGGCCGCGCGGGATGATGGTGACCTTGTGGACCGGGTCGGTCTTGGGCAACATGCGCGCGACCAGGGCATGGCCGGATTCGTGGTAAGCGGTGTTCTTGCGCTCTTCCTCGGGCATGATCATGGAGCGGCGCTCGGCGCCCATGATGATCTTGTCCTTGGCCTTTTCGAAGTCGTGCATTTCGACCGTGCGGCCGTTGCGCCGAGCGGCGAACAGGGCGGCCTCGTTGACCAGGTTGGCCAAGTCGGCACCCGAGAAGCCGGGTGTGCCGCGCGCCAGGACAAGCGCGTCCACGCTGGTGGCCAGCGGCACCTTGCGCATGTGTACTTTGAGGATTTGTTCGCGGCCACGGATGTCGGGCAGAGAGACCACCACCTGGCGGTCGAAACGACCCGGACGCAGCAACGCCGGATCAAGCACGTCGGGGCGGTTGGTGGCGGCGATGACGAGCACGCCCTGACCGGTCTCGAAGCCATCCATTTCAACCAGCAGCTGGTTCAGGGTTTGCTCGCGCTCATCGTTGCCGCCGCCCAGTCCGGCGCCACGCTGGCGTCCAACCGCGTCGATTTCATCGATGAAGATGATGCACGGCGCCTGCTTCTTGGCGTTTTCGAACATGTCGCGCACGCGCGCCGCACCCACACCGACGAACATTTCAACGAAGTCGGAACCGGAAATGCTGAAGAACGGCACCTTGGCTTCGCCGGCGATGGCCTTGGCGAGCAGGGTTTTACCGGTGCCGGGCGAGCCAACCATGAGCACCCCGCGGGGGATTCGCCCCCCCAGGCGCTGGAACTTGGCGGGCTCACGCAGAAAGTCGACCAACTCCTGGACGTCTTCCTTGGCTTCGTCGCAGCCGGCGACGTCTGCGAAGGTGATCTGGTTGGTGTTTTCATCGAGCATGCGGGCGCGCGATTTGCCGAAACTGAACGCACCGCCCTTGCCACCCCCCTGCATCTGTCGCATGAAGAATATCCACACGCCGATGAGCAGCAGCATCGGGAACCAGGAGATGAACAGGCTGGTCAGGAAAGAAGGCTCTTCCCGTGCCTTACCGGAAACCTGCACACCATACTTGACCAGCTGGGGCACCATCCAGAGGTCGCCAGGCGACGTGAGGCTGTATGGCCGGCCGGCATCGGGGGTGACGTAAATGGTGTCACCCTGGATATCGACCTTGTTGATGCGGCCGGCCTGCGCGTCGTTCATGAACTGCGTATAGGTGACCGATTGGGTCACCGCGCTATGGCCGTCGAACTGCTTGAATACGGTGAACAGCACAAGCGCGATCACCATCCAGATCGCCACCTTGGAAAACGAGTTGTTCAAAGCCAACCTCCTACATAGCACATCACGTCCGGCCGCCGCCCCGCAAATACGGCATCAAACCAGACTTGTCAATGACTCATTCTAACCCGAGAGGACGAATCTTGTTTGAAAGCCTTTTGTGACTCTTTTCCATACTATTTGAGACGGCTTCCGACCAAAAAGGTTTCTGCGGATTTACTGCGTGACGCCTTTGGCTTGCGCTCGACCACCCGCACGAAAGACTGCTTGAACGACTCCACGATCTGGGAAAAGCCGCTGCCATGGAAAGCCTTGACGATCAACGTTCCATCCGGAACCAGATGGCGACCGGCAAAATCAAGCGCCAGTTCGCACACGTGCTGGATGCGGGCGGAATCGGCCGAGGCCACACCGGACAAGTTGGGGGCCATGTCGGAAATGACAAGGTCCACCTTGCCGCCATTCAAGCGGGTTTCCAGTTCGTCAAGCACGGCCTGCTCGCGGAAGTCACCCAGGATGAACTCCACGCCGGCGATAGGCTCCATGGGAAGCAGATCCAGCGCGATGACGCGCCCGTCGATGACACCAGCCTTGCCCAGCAGCCGCTCGCGCGCAACCTGGGACCAGCTCCCCGGCGTCGCGCCCAGATCGACCACAATGTTTCCGCGGCGCAACAACCCTTCGGCATCGAGAATCTCGAGCAGCTTGAACGCCGCCCGGGCCCGGTACCCTTTTTGTTGCGCCAATTTGACATACGGGTCATTGACGTGTTGCTGTATCCACTCTTTTGAGAATTTTTTCTTGGCCATTCCCGTACAATCTCAATATGCCAAAACTCGATATCACCGCCAAAGAGCGCAGCACCCTACGTGCCGCCGCGCACCCCTTGCGGCCAGTCGTCCTGATCGGTGA
>DASTNK010000026.1:0-36836 GCA_035720945.1 Burkholderiaceae bacterium | reverse complement strand
GGTTCCGCACCGGCCGCGCGTTCCGGCACCGCGTCCGCCCTGATCAACGTGGCGCGGATCGCCGGCGCCGCCCTGGGTGTGGCGGTGCTCGGCACGCTTTACGCGACGCGACACGATCCATCATCCGGCCTGCGGCTTGCCATGATGTGCGGAGGCGTGTTCCAGATAGCGTGCGCCATCCTTGCCTGGCGCATCACGCGTTCCAGGAACGCCACCGACGGGCGCGGCTGAGGACCGGGCTCAATCGCGCCGCGCGCGGTGTCGCCGGATATGCTGGTACGTTTTCAGACTCAGGTAGCGCCGGCGGCGGTGGCCTTCCTTCAGGCGACGCGAATGCGCCGAGATCAGGTCGCTGCGTGTGAGCATGCCCACTACGCGCTTGTTGTTCTGGCCATCGAGCACGAGCAGGCGGCCGACGTTCTGTTCTGCCATGTGGTCCGCCGCCTCGCGTAGGGTATTGCGTTCGCTCACGGCTACGGGCGGTCGGACAATCAACTCACCCAACGGGGTGGCCGCGGGGACATCCTCGGTGAAGAACGTGCGGCGCGTCAGCACACCCAAGAGCTTCCCGCTTTCGCCGACGACCGGGTAACCCTGGTGCTGCGATTCAGGCTTGCCATCCGCCATCCAGCGGCGCACGTCTTCGAGCGTCTGGGTTGCTTTCAGAGTGACCACGCTACGCTCGCACACGGCCCCCACCGAGATGCGGTCGAGATAGTCCGCCAGGTATTCCGACGGCACCTTGACGCCGCGTCGCGCGATTTTTTCGGTCATGATGGTGTCACGCATCATCAATGCCGACACCAGATAGGCCGCCGTGCAGGCGCCCAACAAGGGCAACAGGCCCGCTGTCTGTCCGGTGGTTTCGAGCGCGAACACCACGGTGGTCAACAACGCCCTCGACGCACCAGCGAAAATAGCGGCCATACCGACCAGCGCGGCAACATTGGGATTCACCCCAAGATGTGGTGCGATCGTCACGAACCCTATGCCAATCAGCCCGCCCAGCGCGCCGCCGATGGTGAACAACGGAGCCAGCGTCCCGCCGGATGTGCCGCTGCCCAGGGAGATGGACCAGGAAATGAACTTCATGACGCACAGGAACACCAGTGCGCCAGCCGTCAGACGGCCGCTTACAATGTCTTCGATGTTGGAGTAGCCCACCCCCAGGGTCAGCGGAGCGAAATAGCCGATGACGCCCACCACCAGGCCACCCAGGGCCGGCCACCACATCCAGTGCACCGGCAGTTTTTCGAAGCCGTCTTCTATGGCATAGACGATGTGCGTGGTCCACACGCTGAACACCCCCACCAACGCGCCGATCACGACATAGACCACCAGCGCCATGGCTCCCGGGGAGTCGAAATGCGGCATGAGGAAAACGGGCGCAGTCCCCTGCAGCACGTAGCGCACCGCCGTGGCGGCCACGCAGGCCAGCGCGACCGGAATCAGCGAACGGGCACGCAGTTCGAACAACAGCAGTTCCACCGCCAGCACCACCGCCGCGACCGGCGCGGAGAAGATGGCGGCCATACCCGCCGCCGCGCCCGCCGCCAGCAACACCTTGCGTTCGCTGCCGGTGACCTTCATGATCTGCCCGATCAGGGACCCCAGGGCGCCCCCCGTGGCGATGATGGGGCCCTCGGCACCGAACGGCCCACCGGTACCGATGACGATGGCTGACGAAATGGGTTTGAGAAAGGTGATGCGCGGTGGAATCCGGGATTCATGCAGCAGGATCTGCTCCATGGCTTCCGGAATGCCGTGCCCACGGATCGCCCGCGACCCCCAACGCGCCATGAATCCCGCGATCAACCCGCCGATCACCGGGATCACGACAACCCACCATCCCAGATGCGGCACCGCATCCGCCGGACTGGAAAAATCGGTTGACCAGCGGCCGTAGAAGCACAGGTTGGTGACGATGCCGATCAGCACCGTCAACGCCTTGGCGATCAATCCGGAAGCCACCCCGAGGATCAGCGACATGACAATGATGCGCGTCATGCTCTTGTCTATGAGCGTCGAGCGCCGCGGCATGTGGGCCGCATCGAGACTGAGGCTAAGATCCGGCGCGAGCGGCAGCCCTTCTGTGCTACCCTCTTGGCGAACCCCCGGCAATACCGGCGGGTCCATGCTGATGTCATTCGTCGTGGTCACACAAGCCCCGTGAAACTAAAAAAGGAAAAAGGGGAGTATTTTCCCGCTTTCTGCTTTAAACAACCTGATAAACCTGTTGCAAATCAGGCAGAAAGCATAAAAACCACATTTCCGACAGTCATTTGGCATAAGCAGGCGCCATAACCGTCCGCCACCGGGCAATATCCGCCGGCAGGCGCCGGACCAACGGGAAAATCTGCAATAATTGCGCGACTTTTCCACCACCACGCCCATGTTCGACATATTCTCCGGCTTGAACTTCTGGATAGGCACCAGCCTCGTGCTGGCGCTGGGGTTCGTACTCACCTTCGAATTCATCAACGGCTTCCACGACACCGCCAACGCCGTGGCCATGGCGATCGGAACCAAGGCCATCACACCGCACCTGGCTGTCATGCTATCGGGCATTTTCAATTTCCTCGGTGTGCTGACCGGTGGTGTGGGCGTGGCCTATGCCATCGTGCACTTGCTGCCGGTGGAACTGCTGGTCAATATAGACACCGGGCATGGCCTGATCATGGTGTTCTCCATGTTGGCCGCCGCCATCACATGGAATCTGGGTACCTGGTATTTGGGCATACCCGCCTCCAGTTCGCATACCTTGATCGGCTCCATTCTGGGCGTCGGCGTCGCCAACGCCTGGCTCACCCACGCAACGCTTGCCGAAGGGGTGAACTGGGGCAAGGCGGTCGAAATCCTCCTGTCCCTGGTGATTTCCCCCCTTATCGGCTTTGCCCTTGCCGCCTTGCTGCAATGGGCGGCGCGGCGCTGGAAGCCGGACTCGAAAATGCACCAGACACACGATCAACGGCGTGAAGCAGGCAAAAAACACCCCCCGTTCTGGAACCGTCTGGTGCTGGTGCTGTCGGCGCTGGGGCTAAGCTACGTGCACGGTTCCAACGACGGCCAGAAAGGGATCGGCCTGATCATGCTGGTGCTCATCGGCATCGTGCCGGCGCAATTCGTGCTTAATCTGAACGCCACCAGCTACGACATCGACTCGGTGCGCACCGCCGCCACCCATCTGACGCAGATCATGGCGCACCGGACACCCGCCCCGCTTCATCAAGATCCGCAGGCGGGGGCAAAAACCGACACCCCCGCCTGCGACCCACGCAACACCGCGCACACGACGTCGCTGCTGCTGCATGATCTGAATGGCGTCAACAGCTACCGTGATCTGACCGGTAAGCAACGCGTCGTGGTGCGCCGCTACCTATTGTGCCTGGACAACATCGCCAAGAAGGTGGAAGACAGGGAGGACCTGTCCTCGCCCGAACGCGCCGACCTCGCCCGCCTGCGCTCCGACCTGACGACCACCACGGAATACGCGCCCTTGTGGGTCATCGCCGCCGTGGCGCTGGCGCTGGGCCTGGGCACCATGGTGGGCTGGCGCCGAATCGTGGAGACCGTCAGCGAAAAGATCGGCAAGCAGACTGTCACCTACGCGCAAGCCATGTCGGCGCAACTGACCGCCATGTTCTCGATCGGGCTGGCCAACGTCTTCAGCCTGCCGGTTTCCACCACGCATGTGCTGTCATCGGGGGTGGCCGGCACCATGATGGCCAATGGCAGCGGAATACAGGGGCGCACCGTGCGCAACATCGTGCTGGCGTGGGTGCTGACGCTGCCAGCGGCCATGATCCTCGCGGCGGGGTTGTTTCTGCTGGGGATGCGGTTCGTTTAAGATTCCCGGATTCGTGAACGAGCACCCATGGCACCACCGCAACTTGGTGAGCCAAAACAAAAGGCCCACCGCGTAAACGGTGGGCCTTTTGTTTTGGCATTCTGGTGGGCTGTGAGCGGCTCGAACGCTCGACCTACGGATTAAGAGTCCGCTGCTCTACCAACTGAGCTAACAGCCCGAAATCGGGAAAGACGAGATTATAGGGGCAAATTCGAATCTGCGCCAATCGGGGTGTGC
Source organism: Burkholderiaceae bacterium (assembly GCA_035720945.1). GTDB lineage: Bacteria > Pseudomonadota > Gammaproteobacteria > Burkholderiales > Burkholderiaceae_B > SCQX01. The sequence continues at coordinate 32,752 of DASTNK010000026.1, read as the reverse complement.
TTTGCTCTAAACCTCGCGCGCCAACTTAGCCGCCAAACCGACATAGGTGCGCGGAGTCAATGCCAAGAGCCGCGCCTTGGGCGCTTCCGGCAGATCAAGGCCGGCGATGAACTCCGCCAACCCTTCGCGATTGATGCCCTTGCCGCGCGTGAGCGCCTTGAGCCGCTCATAGGGCTGGGGCAGCCCGTAGCGTCGCATGACGGTCTGCACGGGTTCGGCCAGCACCTCCCAGCACCCATCGATGTCGGCGTCGATGGCCGCCGCGTTGAGCTCGAGCTTGTTCAGGCCACGCAGACAGGCGTCCCAGGCCACCACTGAATAGCCGAACGCGACGCCCAGGTTGCGCAGCACGGTGGAATCGGTGAGGTCACGCTGCCAACGCGACACCGGCAGCTTGTCGGACAGGTGGCGCAGCACGGCGTTGGCCAGCCCCAGGTTGCCTTCTGAGTTCTCGAAATCGATGGGGTTGACCTTGTGCGGCATGGTCGATGAACCGACCTCGCCTTCCTTGAGCTGCTGCTTGAAGTAGCCCAGCGAAATGTAGCCCCAGATGTCGCGGTCAAGATCGAGGATGATGGTGTTGGCGCGCGCCACGGCATCGAACAGGGCGGCCATCCAGTCGTGGGGCTCGATCTGTATGGAATATGGGTTTTGCGTCAGCCCCAGGCCGGTCAGCACCCTGGCGCTGAAACCTGGCCAGTCGACATCAGGGTAGGCGGACAGATGCGCGTTGTAGTTGCCGGTGGCGCCGTTCATTTTCGCCAGGGGCTGCACGACCGAGACGGCGGCGATGGCCCGTTCGAGGCGGGCCGCCACGTTGGCGAATTCCTTGCCCAGCGTGGTCGGACTGGCCGGCTGGCCGTGGGTGCGGGCCAGCATGGGCTGGTCGGCGAATTGTCGAGCGAAGGCCTTGAGCAGCGCGCAGATCTCGCCAAGGCGGGGCAACAGGACGTTTTCGCGGGCGCGCGTCAGCATCAGCGCGTGCGATGTGTTGTTGATATCTTCGGACGTGCAGGCGAAGTGGATGAACTCCGCCGCCGCCGACAGTTCCGCATCGCCCGCGACGCGCTCTTTCAGCCAGTACTCGACCGCCTTGACGTCATGATTGGTGGTTCGCTCGATTTCCTTGATGCGCGCGGCATCGGCCTCGGAGAACGACCGCACGAGATCGGCCAGGAACGCCTTCGCCCGCGACGAGAAGGCCGAAAGCTCGGGAAGCCCCAGTTCCGCCAACCCCTCCAGCCAGGCGATCTCGACTTCGACGCGATGCGCCATGAACCCGGCCTCGGACAGGGATTCGCGCAGCGCCCCCACCTTCGATGCGTAGCGACCATCGAGGGAAGACAAGGCATTCAGGGAACTGAGCGAGTCGGCAATTTGCATAGCTATTCACATGAGGAAAACAGCTCGAATTCTACCATTCGCGGCCCGGGCAACCCCCAGATGGCAACACAGGCGACGACCACGCGGGGCTCCTTCCGGAACGGGCAAGCCGACAATCGGAAACCGGCCGAGCGGACGTTCCGGATCCACGTCAGAACTGTCTCAGAGATACGACAATCTGAATCCATCAAACTGACAACAATGGTAAAAAAGCGCGCCTCATCCCCGGTAAGGGGAAAATGATGCTAGCCTCGTTAGTTAAGGCTCGCCGGCGTTTCACGAACGTCTCAGGCAAGCGGTTCCGCACCGGGTGGCATACCGGACCGCCGGATACCGCCTGTTATACTTTTTTCTGTTAGAAACTCCCGATTTCACCATGAAACTGATTGGTTCACTCTCCAGCCCCTACGTACGCAAAGTGCGCGTCGTCATGGCTGAAAAAAAACTTGATTACGAATTCGTTCTCGAGGATGTGTGGGCCGACAACACGCGGATTTCCCAGCACAACCCCCTGGGCAAGATTCCGTGCCTCATCATGGACGACAACGGCAGCTTGTTCGATTCACGCGTCATCGTGGAATACCTCGACACGCTCTCGCCCGTGGGGCGTCTCATTCCTCCGCAGGGGCGCGAACGCGCCGCGGTGAAATGCTGGGAGGCCATCGCCGACGGCCTGCTCGACGCCACGGCCGCCATTCACATAGAACGCACGAAGCGCGCCCCCGAGCATCTCAGCGAAGCATGGATCGCGCGCCAACGCAAGAAAATCACGGCGGCGCTCGAATTCATGGATAAAGGGCTGGACGAGCACCCGTTCTGCATGGGCGTCAACTTCAGCCTGGCCGACGTGGCCGTCGGCTGCGCATTGGGCTACCTTGACCTGCGCCTGCCCGATCTCGACTGGCGGTCGCAACACAGCAACCTGCAGCGTCTCAACGAAAAGCTGTCGGCCCGCCCCTCATTCATCAGCAATGAGCCGCCCAAACCCTGATTCTTCCTGCTGGCGCGGCGGCATCACCCCACCCGCCGGTGTCAATAAATGATGCCGCCCCCCAGACACACCTCGCCGTCGTACAGCACAGCGGATTGCCCCGCCGTCACGGCCCACTGAGCCTGCGAAAAACGCAGCGAGAAACCGTTCGATGCATCGGCATTCAGTGAGCAGCCGGCATCGGCCTGGCGGTATCGGGTTTTGGCGGTGTAGCCGCCAGGCGCCGGCGCACAGCCCGCCACCCAGCTCGCATCCTGCGCGCCCAGGGTGTCACTCAGCAGCCAGGGATGGTCATGCCCCTGCACCACATACAACGTGTTCGTATCCAGCTCCTTGCGCGCCACATACCACGCATCGGCCGTGCCATCGTCCCGTTGGCGCCCCTTGACGCCGCCTATGCCCAGCCCCTTGCGCTGACCCAGCGTATAGAACGACAAGCCTTGATGCATGCCGATCACCGCACCCTCAGGTGTCTTGATGGGACCGGGCCTCGTCGGCAGGTAGCGGCTCAGAAACTCGCGGAACGGCCGCTCGCCAATGAAACAGATGCCCGTGGAATCTTTTTTCGCGGCGTTCGGCAGGCCGATTTCACGCGCGATGCGCCGCACCTCTGTCTTGGGCATGTCGCCAAGCGGGAACAACGTGGCCGCCAGTTGTGACTGGTTCAACCTGTGCAGAAAATAACTTTGATCCTTGGAGGCATCCAGCGCCTTCAGCAGTTGATATTCCGTGCTGTGACCGGTCGATATGGCTCGCACCCGGGCATAGTGGCCGGTGGCGATATGGTCTGCCCCCAGCGACATGGCGTGATCGAGGAACGCCTTGAATTTGATTTCGGCGTTGCACAGGACGTCGGGATTGGGCGTGCGCCCCGCGGAATACTCACGCAGGAATTCGGCGAAGACACGGTCTTTGTATTCGGCGGCGAAATTGACCGCCTCGATCTCCACGCCCACGACATCGGCCACGCTGGCCGCGTCCAGCCAATCCTGTCGCGAGGAACAATATTCGGAATCGTCGTCGTCCTCCCAGTTCTTCATGAACAGGCCGACCACGTCGTAGCCCTGCTGCTTGAGCAGCCACGCGCTGACGGAGGAATCGACGCCACCAGACATGCCGACCACGACACGCCCTTTTGATACGGAAACAGTGCTCATGCCGTATTTTAAAGTAACGCCGGGCAGACCCTAATGCTACGTAGACCCTAATTGGCTTTCGACGCGGCCAAGGCCTCGTCGACGATCTCGATCCAATGCCGCACGGGCACACTGGTGCCCCCTTGCAGATGTCCGATGCAACCGATGTTGGACGACACGATGGAGTCCGGCCGCACCTCCTGGATATGGCCGAGTTTGCGTGCGCGCAACGACTTGGCGAGCTCGGGTTGGGTCACGGAATACGTGCCCGCCGAGCCACAGCACAAGTGGGATTCTGAAAACGACACAAGATTGAAGCCCAGGTCGGTCAGCAGCCGTTCGGAAACGCCACGCAAGCCTTGCCAATGCTGCAAGGTGCAGGGCGGATGGAACGCGACGCGAGCGGGCAACCCATGCAACCGAGGTGCCAGTTCGACAGCGTGAGGCGCGACGATCTCGGCCACATCGACCACTTTCTCGACCAAGCGCTGTGCCTTCCCGGCATAGGCCGGATCATGCTTGAGATGATGCGCGTATTCCTTGATCATCGCGCCACAACCAGATGCGTTGATCACGATGGCCTCGACGGTGCCGTTCTCGAGCAGCGGCAGCCAGGCGTCGATGTTGGCCCGCATCTGGCCACGGGCCTGATCCTGTGCGTCGAGGTGGAAATTGATGGCTCCGCAGCACCCACTGCCGGGCTCCATGCGCACCCCGATGCCCAGGGCGTCCAGCACGCGCAAGGTGGCCGCGTCGATGGACGGCATCATGGCCGGCTGAACGCACCCCACTGGCATCAGCACCGTGCGCGCATATGAGGTCTTCGATGGCAATTTACCCGCTGGGCGGGCGGCGGGAATCTTGCCTTTCAAGACTTCCGGCAGCAGCGGCCGCAACAGCCGCCCAAGCCGGAACGCCGTGCCGAACCATCGCGACGTCAGCGTCTGGCGCAGCAAGGCGCGCGACACGCGCTGCCGGAATGGGCGTTCGACCTTGCGATCCACCAGATTGCGGCCAATATCGACCAGCGCGCCATACTCCACCCCCGATGGGCACGTGGTTTCACAATTACGGCACGTGAGACAGCGGTCGAGGTGCTCCTGCGTCTCGCCCGTGAGTTCGGCGCCCTCGAGCACTTGCTTGATCAGGTAGATGCGGCCGCGTGGGCTGTCGCGCTCGTCGCCAAGAATTTGGTACGTGGGGCAGGTGGCCAGGCAAAAACCGCAGTGCACACAACGACGCAGAATGGCGTCGGCGTCCTGGCCGAAATTGGTGTCTTGTGCCCAGGGGGCAAGATGTGTTTGCACGGCGATATCTCAGAATTCGGAAAACAGGCGCTTGGGATTGAAGATCCCGACCGGGTCCAGCGCGTGCTTGAGGCGCCGGGAAATCGCCATCAAACCTGGCGCGGGCGGATGGAACACCGGCGCGTTGTTATCGGCGCCCGGCCGAAACAGCGTGGCGTGCCCGCCCAACCGGGCCACGCGCTCACGCAGTGCGCCCGCCTCGAGGGATTGAGCCAACCAGCGCTGCCCGCCATTCCATTCAATCAACGAAGGTCCCAGTCCAAGCGGGTCGACCTGAGGAGGCACCGCGAGGCGCCAAAGCGGGCACGACCGCAGAAACGGATGGGTGTGGTCCCGCAGGCTGTCCCAGAAGGGACCAGCCTCGTCGGAGTCCGCCTCTGTGCCGCCCACCACACGCGCGCCCGCATCGACCGCCGGCGCGCTGCCGGAAAGGCGCACCCAGAGGGCGGGCGCCTCGCCGGGAACCCAGGCGGTGGCTGACACCGGCAGGGGTTTGCCGCGCCACTGGTTGAACAAGGCCAGCGCTCCCGCCTCATCGACATCGAGCCGGGCTGTTTTCTCCACCAAGGGCTTGGGAACGACCTTGATCGAGACTTCGACCAACGCGCCGAAGATGCCCATCGACCCCGCGAGCAGACGAGACATGTCGTAGCCCGCCACGTTCTTCATGACCTCCCCGCCGAACTCCAGCACCGAGCCCGACGAGTCGAGCAGCTTGGCCCCCAGGATGAAGTCCCGCAGACCACCAGCCGCGGCGCGGCGCGGGCCCGACAGCCCGGCCGCCACACAGCCTCCCACGGTGGAGTCCGGACCGAATCGGGGAGGCTCGAACGCCAGCATCTGGCCGTGCTCGTCGAGCAGGCGTTCGACCTCGGCCAGCCGCGTGCCCGCGCGCACGGTGAGAACGAGTTCGGGGGGCTGATAGTTGACGACACCGTGATAGGCGGACATATCCAGCACGGAGTGGTTGGTCGCGCCCTGGAGACTGCCCGGTTCGCCATAGAAATCCTTGGTGCCGCCACCCCGGATATGGACCGGCCTCTGTGCGGCGCGCGCGGTCATGACACGTTCGATCAGCTCGGTTAACACAAACTCCATCTTGCGCCCTCAGAAACGCGGCAATTCAGGAAAGCGGATGTCTCCGCCATGGACATGCATCTTGCCGTACTCAGCGCAGCGCGCCAGTGTGGGAATGACTTTTTCCGGGTTCAGCAACCCTTCCGTATCGAACGCCGATTTCAACGCCAAGAACGCGTCGAGCTCTTCACGGCCGAACTGCACGCACATCTGGTTGATCTTCTCGATACCCACGCCATGTTCGCCGGTGACGGTGCCACCGACCTGCACGCAGAGCTCGAGAATGGCCGCGCCGAATTTCTCGGCCCGATCGACTTCGTCGGGCTTGTTGGAATCGAACATGATGAGCGGGTGCAGGTTGCCGTCACCGGCATGGAACACGTTGGCACAGCGCAGCCCGTACTCGTCTTCCATCTGCTCGATGGCGCCCAGCACACGCGCAAGATGGCGGCGGGGAATGGTGCCGTCCATGCAGTAATAGTCGGGCGACATGCGGCCCGCCGCGGGAAAGGCATTCTTGCGGCCCGCCCAGAACAGCAGGCGCTCCTGCTCGCTGCGCGAGACCTGCAGGCGCGTGGCCCCCGCCCGACGGAACACGGCTTCCATGCGCGCGACTTCGTCCCGGACTTCGTCGGTCGTGCCGTCGGACTCGCACAACAGGATGGCCGCCGCATCGAGGTCGTACCCGGCCTTCACGAACGGCTCGACCATGTGGACGGCGCGCTGATCCATCATTTCGAGGCCGGCTGGAATGATGCCCGCGGCGATGATGTCGGTCACCGCCTGGCCGGCGGCCTCGACGCTGGAGAAGCTGGCCATGATGACCTGCGCGCAAGCCGGTTTGGGAATGAGTTTGACGGTGGCCTCGGTCACCACCCCCAGCATGCCCTCGGACCCGATGAACGCGGCCAGGAGATCGAGACCCGGGCTGTCGGGGGCCTCGGAGCCGAGCTCAACCACCTCACCCTCGATGGTGACCATGCGCACGCGCAGGACGTTGTGTACGGTGAGCCCGTACTTCAGGCAATGCACGCCACCGGAGTTCTCGGCGATATTGCCGCCGATGGAACAGGCGATCTGGCTGGACGGATCGGGCGCGTAATACAAGCCATGGGGCGCGGCGGCCTCGGAGATGGCCAGATTTCGCACCCCGGGCTGCACCACGGCCGTTGCCGACGATGTGTCGATGCGAAGTATGCGGTTGAGCTTGGCCGTGCCCAACAAAATGCCGCGCGCATGGGGCATGGCGCCCCCCGACAGGCCCGTGCCCGCCCCGCGCGCCACGATGGGGACCTGGAACTGGCGGCAGGCATTGAGCACTTCAATGATTTGCGCCTCGTTCTCGGGAAGAACGACCACCGGCGGCAAGGCCCGATACAAGGACAGGCCATCGCACTCGTAAGGCCGGGTGTCTTCGACCCGCGACAGAATGCAATGGGACGGGATGGCCTGGCCCAGCCGGGCCATGAGGCCGGCGAAATCCGGTGTGTTGTCGTCCGCCACGGCCGCTGCGCCGGCGCTCATCGAGCGCCCGCCCGGGGCGGAATGATCTTGCCCGGGTTCAGGATATTGTTGGGATCGAAAGCCTGCTTCAAGCTTCGCATCAGGTCGAGCGCATCCTGGCCATGCTCGGCCAGCATGAATTCCATTTTGTGCAGGCCCACACCATGTTCTCCCGTACTGGTGCCGTCCATGGCGATGGCGCGGCGAACCAGGCTGTTGTTTATACGTTCGGATTCGTCCCACTCGGCCGAACTGTCAGGGTCGAGCAGCATCAGGACATGGAAATTTCCGTCGCCCACGTGCCCCACGATGGTATAGGGGAAGCTGGCCCGGTCGAGTTCAGCGGCGGTTTCCGTGACGCATTGCGCCAGACGGGAAATGGGCACACAGACATCGGTGGTGCTGGACCGGCAACCGGGACGCAACCCCAGTCCGGCGAAGTAGGCGTTGTGCCGCGCAGTCCAGAGGCGGCTGCGGTCTTCGGGGTGTTCGGCCCATTCGAAATCCATGCCGCCGTTGTCGTGGGTGATGCCCTGCACAGCCTCGGCCTGCTCTTTGACAGCCGCCGCGCTGCCGTGGAATTCGAACAACAGTAGAGGCGACTCGCGCAATGTGAGTTTGCTGTAGGCGTTGGTGGCCCTGACCGCGGCCGTGTCCATGAATTCGACCCGCGCCACCGGAATACCCATCTGGATGATCTCGATGACGCTTTGCACCGCCGAGTCCAGTGTGGGGAAATTGCAGATGGCCGCCGAGATGGCCTCGGGTTGCGGATACAGGCGCACCGTGACCTCGGTGATGAGGCCCAGCGTGCCTTCGCTGCCAACGAAAATGTGCGTGAGGTCGTAGCCCGCCGAGGACTTGCGCGCGCGGTTGGCCGTCTCGATGACACGCCCATCGGCGGTGACGACCTTGAGATTCATGACGTTCTCGCGCATGGTGCCGTAGCGCACGGCATTCGTGCCCGAGGCGCGCGTCGCCGACATGCCGCCCAGACTGGCGTCAGCACCGGGATCGATGGGGAAGAACAAGCCGGTGTCGCGCAGCGCTTCGTTCAGTTGCTTGCGCGTGACGCCCGCCTGCACGGTGGCGGTCAGGTCTTCGGCATCGATGGATACGATCTGATTCATGCCCGACAAATCGACGCTGACTCCGCCCTGCACCGCCAGCAAGTGGCCTTCCAGGGACGAGCCAACGCCGTAGGCGATGAGCGGCACGCCGTGCTGGTTGCAATGGCGCGCCAGCCAGGCGACCTCGTCGGTGGTCGACGCGTAGACGACGGCGTCCGGCAGCATGGGCGGATACGGGGATTCGTCGCGGCCATGATGCTCGCGGACCGCCCGGGCGCGGGAAAACCGCGAGCCGAACTTCTGTTCGAACGAATCGAAAAAGCCATCGGGAATCGGCCGGCGTACTTCCTGGCCGGCCATCGGGGCGTTCATGGGGAATCTCCTTGAGGTGCCTGGCGCGCTGTTTGGCACGGGCATCTTTTTCGTTATTCCAGACACCCGATACTACTCGTATTGTAGGCATCCTGCCCCATTCCCGCCAAGCGCCTCCGCCCTTTTCACGCCGCGGCGGGCGAATCCTCAACGGCCCCCACTTTCGCCACGCGCCGCCTCGCCTCGACAGCCTTGGCCAAGCGTTCCAGGATACGGACCGACGTGTCCCAATCCACGCAGCCATCGGTGATGCTCTGGCCGTACACCGGCGCACGCCCGGGCACCAGATCCTGGCGCCCGCCAACAAGATGGCTTTCCACCATCAAGCCCGAGATCCGACTGTCGCCGCCCTCGACCTGAGCCGCCACCGCGTCGATGACGGACGGCTGGTTGCGGTAGTCTTTATTGCTATTGGCGTGACTGGCGTCAATCATGAGCTGGGTGCGCAGGCCCGACTTGACGAGAAACTGGCAGGCGGCCTCGACGCTGGCGGCGTCGTAGTTGGGTTGCTTGCCGCCGCGCAGGATGATGTGGCAATCGTTGTTGCCCAGAGTCGAGACGATGGCCGAATGCCCGCCCTTGGTCACCGACAGGAAATGGTGGGGCTGGGAGGCGGCGTTGATGGCGTCGACCGCGATCTTGATGTTGCCGTCCGTGCCATTCTTGAAACCCACCGGACACGACAGCCCTGACGCCAGTTCCCGATGAACCTGGCTTTCCGTGGTGCGCGCACCGATGGCCCCCCACGACACCAGATCGGCGATGTACTGCGGCGTGATCATGTCCAGGAACTCGGTGCCGGCGGGCAGTCCCATGCCGTTGATGTCTATGAGCAGTTCGCGAGCGGTGCGCAGCCCCTGGTTGATGTTGAAGCTGCCATCCAGCCCCGGATCGTTGATCAGGCCCTTCCAGCCCACGGTGGTGCGAGGCTTCTCGAAATACACCCGCATGATGATTTCCAGCTCGCCGGCGAAGCGCCGACGCTGCTCGGCCAGGCGACCGGCATACTCCAGCGCCCCCCTCGGGTCATGAATCGAACAAGGCCCGATCACCACGGCCAAGCGATCGTCTTCACCGTGAAGTATCTGGTGCAGACCGCGTCGCGCCCCATAGACGGTGGCCGATATTTCGGGGGTGCACACGAATTCACGCATGACATGGGCCGGAGGGCTGAGTTCTTTGATTTCACGGATACGTAAATCGTCGGTATTGTGTGACACGGAACGGCTCCAGAGTGAATGTCAGCATCGCCGCGGCATGAAAAAAGCCGCCTAGCTTCGCTGGCGGCTTTTCGGGGAATTCGGCAACTTGGTTGATTGCTTACTGCGTGCGACGCTTCCCTTCCTCCACCAGCGGTTTCGGAAAAGTAAAGTAAAAATAGAAAAAATACGAAGCAACGGCACGCATAATAGGAGATGGTAGCACCGGCAAAGCGTGACGTAAAGCGAAAATTTCAGCCAAATGAATTCCGGGCGCCGGGGATTCCCCGGTCAGCCGTGTCTCTTCCCCCCTACAAGCGCATGATCTCCCAAACAACGCTCAATATATTGTATTGAATTCCTCATCCCCCAGCCGAATATAGTGGTTTTCCCAACCCATCTATTGGGGTTTCCCATTAAAAATATTCCAGTTTGAAAATACAATACCGCCACGCTGAGCGCGGCGAGAATCATGCCTATATTATCCACGGCACCCTGGGCCAATACCTGACCAACCCAGGAGGGAAACGACGCACATCGGCCCCATCAAACAAAAGTGTCCAGCAAAATAAATCGCCCACGATTTTTCTGTATTGGCGGTGAGGCCGCACCAAATTTTCTGTGTTTGCGATGGCCGCCACCCAAAAATTTCCAGTGACGTTCCAGATCAATTGATTCCAGGTTGTTGGAACAATGCGCGAACGCCGGCTCCATCTGTGAAGGCTCCCCCCATAGGCCACGGATACAGCCGATGCCCGGGCTCGATAAATAGGCTTGATCCGCAGGCACTCGACACCACCAAAATATTCTGTCGAATTATCCGAATTCCTGATGGTTCTGAATTTGAATTGAAAATAAACCCTAGTGTATGATTTTAATGACTGCCACCCCACCACAGTGGGAACGCATAACAAAAATCAGGCATTCCGACCGTTCCCGGTCCCGATAATCAGAGACAAAGGATACGCTCATGAAAAAAACGTACCGAACCGCATTATTGGCCCTTTCGGCCGCCAGTCTGGCCCTGGGCATCGCCAACCAGACGAATGCGGAAACCCTGAAACAGATCAAAGACCGCGGCTATATCCGCATCGCTGTCGCCAATGAGATCCCCTACGGCTACATAGACCCCAGTGGCAATGCCAAAGGGGCCGGCCCCGATGTCGCAACACAGGTCATGAAACAGTTGGGCGTCAAAGAAATCCAGTGGGTCGCCACCAACTTCGGCTCACTCATTCCGGGCCTGCTCGCCAACCGCTTCGACATGGTCGCCGCCGAAATGGCGGTACTGCCCCCCCGCTGCAAGAAGGTCATTTTCTCGGAGCCGGACAGCTCCTATGGCGAAGGGCTTCTAGTCGCCAAAGGCAATCCGGACAACCTCCACTCCTACGAAGCATTCGCCAAGAACGGCAAGAAAATCGCCATCATGGCGGGCGCCGACCAGCTTGAAATGCTGCAGGCCTTGAAAGTGCCGGCTGGCCAGATGGTCACGATCTCCAGCAATTCCGACGCTATCTCCACCGTTGCCACGGGCCGGGCAGCAGCCTACGCCGCCACCAGCCTGACGGCCAGCCAATTGGCCGCCAAGAGTCAGAAAGTAGAGGTTGCGAAGAACTTCAAAGACCCGGTCGTCGACGGCAAGCCCGTGCGCAGTTGGGGCGCGTTCGTCTTTTCCAAGAAGTCGACGGGGCTGCGTGACGCCGTTAACAAGCAACTGGCCAAGTTCAAGAAAACGCCTGCGTGGAGCAAGATCATGACGCAGTACGGGTTCACCGAGGCCGACAACAAAGCCTCTTTCGAGAAGACCACCAGTAAGTTGTGCTCTGGCGGCTGACCACACCGCCACCGGTCGCCCAGCCTGGCCCTTCCCGGAGGGCGGCAGGTGGGTGGAGCTGTGCCCCGCCACCCCGTTTCCCCGGAAACGGGGCTGTCATGCGTCATGACGGCTGGTGGCACGCCATTTCCTCTCAACGCCCCGGGGGCGCCAACCTCGTCCGCGCGAGCGGTTTCAAGCGACGTCTGACCCAGGAGTAGCGGCGGATGAATTGGACTATGTACAGCCCTCCCTTGCTTCAGGGCGCCTGGGTGACCATACAACTGACGTTCTACTCGACGGTGCTGGGTGGCATCTTCTCCTTCGCCTTTGGCGTGGGGAAACTCTCCAGGAACTGGGCTGCCAAGGGTGTCTCGATATTCTTCATCGAGGTCTTTCGCGGGACGTCGCTGCTGGTCCAACTGTTCTGGCTGTATTTCGCGCTGCCGATCTTCGGGCAGGCGATCGGCCTGGATCTGCGCCTGCCGCCAGTCATTGCGGGCACCCTGGCCCTGAGCCTGAACATCGGGGCCTACGGCGCAGAGGTTGTGCGGGGCGCCATACAGGCGGTGCATCCCAACCAGCACGAGGCGGCACGCGCGCTGAGCTTTACTCCGCGCCAGACGCTTTGGCGCATTTCCATTCCTCAGGCGATTCCGGAGATGATGCCGACTTTCGGCAACCTGGCGGTGCAGAACCTGAAGGACACGGCTCTGGTATCACTCATCAGCCTGGGCGACCTGGCGTTCCGTGCTGAACAGATACGCACGTTCACGCAGGACAGCACCACGGTCTACACCTTGCTGCTGTTCATGTATTTCGGCATGGCGCTGGTTCTGACCGCCATCATGCAACTGCTCGAGCGGTCAGTCGGGCGCTGGCGCAGGGGGAGATCCTGACATGCTGTTCGGCATTCACTGGGACACCACCAATAGTTGGACACTTGCCAGCTCCATCTTCCCCATTCTGCTGCGTGGACTGGTCGTCACGATCGAAGCGACCATCGTAGGCTTTCTGGTGGCCGCGATTCTGGGCCTGATCCTGGCCGCGCTCAAAAGCGCACGCTCACGCTTTATTTCCTGGCCTGCCCGGCTGATCACGGAATTCCTGCGCGACACGCCGCTGCTTATCCAGCTTTTCTTCCTGTATTACGTGCTGCCGGACTACGGAATAGTGCTGCCTGCCTTCCTGACGGGCGCGCTGGCCCTGGGTGTGCAATACAGCGCCTATATGTCGGAGGTCTACCGTGCCGGCCTCGAATCGGTGGCTCATGGCCAGACTGAGGCCGCACGGGCCCTGGACTTCACCGCCCTGCGCACATTCACCATCATTGTCCTGCCGCAGGCCATTCCCCGCATCATTCCGGCCCTGGGCAACTATCTGGTCTCCATCATGAAGGATGTACCGGTGCTATCGGTCGTGTCGGTGCTCGAAATGCTCAATGTGGCCAAGATCATCGGCGACCGGACCTTCGACTACATGGTGCCTCTGTCCATGGTGGGTGGCCTGTACATGGTGCTGACCCTCGTGGCGTCCGCCGGTGTGCGCTTCCTGGATACCCATCTACCCAAGCAAGGACTGCCCCTGCGATGAACGACGACGCCCCCATCATCAAGTTCGACAACGTTGTCAAGCGTTTCGGCAGCGTCACCATCCTCGACTCCCTGAATTTCAACGTGCGCAAGGGCGAGAAGGTCACCATCATCGGCCCCTCCGGGTCGGGCAAATCAACGGTGCTGCGCATCCTCATGACGCTGGAAACCATCAACGAAGGCTTCATCTATGTCGACGGCAAGCCTCTGTGGCACGAGGAAAAGAACAACCAACTGGTGCCGGCCAGTGAGGCGCATCTGCGGACGATGCGCAAGGAAATGGGCATGGTGTTCCAGCAGTTCAATTTGTTTCCCCACATGACCGTGCGGCGCAACGTCACCGAAGCCCCGATGCACGTGTTGAAGCTGTCCAAGGAAAAAGCCGCCCGCCGGGCGGAGAAATACCTCGACTTGGTCGGCCTGTCGGATCAGGCCAACAAGTTCCCGAGCCAGCTTTCGGGTGGCCAGCAGCAACGCGTAGCCATCGCGCGCGCGCTTGCCATGCACCCCAACATCATGCTGTTTGATGAGCCCACCTCGGCGCTCGACCCGGAACTGGTGGGTGAAGTGCTCAACGTCATCCAGCGTCTCGCCGGCGAACACGACCTGACCATGCTACTGGTCACGCACGAGATGCAATTCGCCAAGCAGATCTCCGACCGGGTCTGTTTCTTCGATAAAGGCCGGATCGTTGAGGAAGGCCCGCCGCAGGAGATCATGGTGTCACCCCGGGAAGCCCGGACCCAGGAATTTCTGAAGGGCTACATACAACGGGCCTGACCCGCGGAAAGCCGCCACGCCCCGGCGGAAGCGGCTGCTTCAGGATTGGCCAAGCGCCATCGCTCTATGGAAATGGCCTCGCACAGGAGGCTGGATGCTACGCCGCAGACGCTGCCTCGTGTGAGCGCACCGGATCACACGACTGGCGTGCCGCGATATATTCGGGCCGGGGTTTGAGCCCGTGGCGGGGCTCGCGCAGGGCGTTGTCGACGCTGTTGTACACCACGAACACATTGGCGCGCGATAGCGGAGAAATATTGCCCGACGACCCATGCATGGTGTTGCAGTCAAAAAACACGACGGAACCGGCTCCCGCCGTCATGGCCTCGACCCCGCCCTGTTCCGCCAGCAACCTCAGGCTGATCTGGTCAGGAACACCATACTCCTGCTTTCTGAGTGACATCCTGTAGTGTTCATCGGGCGTGCGTCCGCGACACGAGACGAACTGCCGGTGCGACCCTGGCATGAGCATGAGCGGCCCGTTGCACGCGGTGTTGTCCGTCAGCAGGATCGAGCAGCTCAGCGCGCGCATGCGCGGCATCCCGTCCTCGACGTGCCAGGTTTCGAAATCGGAGTGCCAGTAGAATTCCCTGCCCTCGAACCCCGGTTTCAGATTCACCCGTGACTGGTGCACGTAGACCTCGGAACCTAGTATCTGGCGCGCCACGTCGGCCACACGGGGGTCGCGCACCAGTCCGGCCATGATGTCGCTCAGCTCATGAACCCGGAAAATCGACCGAATCACCTGGCTGCGCGGTTCGGCAATGGTTTCATCCAAAGCGGCCATGGCCGGATCAGCCTTCATGCGCTCGATCTCGGCCGACAGGGCTTGAACCTCCTCATGCGGAAACAGGTCCGGGACCAGCAGAAAGCCGTCGCGCTCGTAGGCGGCAAGCCGTTCCGGCGCCAGCGCTTCCGCGTACGAGCCCATGCCATAGACGACCGGATCCTGTCGCGCAATAATGGCCGCGTCCCGATCCGAGCGTGATGGGTAAACGTCGCTTACAGGTGTATTCATGATCTGACCTCCTGTCAGGCGGAAGCCGGTTGTGCCGCAGGGTAGACCCCGTTGCTGTCATGTACTTCCTGGCCAGTGAGCGGCGGATTGAACACGCAGATGACACGCAGCGGCCGGGTTCCCCCGCGCAGCCAATGTTCGTCGTGTTCGTCCAGCGCATACACCACGCCCGGCCCCAGTGTGTATTTGCGTCTGTCCGCAACGGTTTCGATTTCGCCATCGCCCTCAATGCACCATACGGCTTCCAGGTGATTGCAATAATGAATGTGGGTTTCGGTACCGGGGAAAATGACTGTTTCGTGAAACGAAAACCCCATGCCGTCCTGCTTCAGCAATACACGGCGGCTGAGCCAGGTCTCCGTCTTGACCTCGTCCCGGGTCCCGATCACGTCATTCACGTTCTTCACAATCATCGGTTTTTTCCTCCTGCTTCAAGTACGCGCACGTTGGTCGGGGACTGCCTCATCACGCTGCCCACGGCACTCTCAATCACCTCCAACCCCCGGCGCAGCAAATCATCGTCCATGGTGAGCGCGGGCAACAGCTTCAGCACCTCATCGTGGGCGCCCGATGTCTCGATTACCACGCCACGCTCGAAGGCTTCGTGAGCCACCCGATTGGCCACATCGCCCGACCGGGGGGTAACCAGCCCCTGGATGAGCCCCCTGCCCCGGACGCTCAGCCCGGCGCCCCGGTAACTGTGAGCCAGGTTTTCCAGCCAGTCCCGCACCAGGCGCTCCTTGCGGGCCGTGTCATTGGCCAGGGTGGTGTCGGACCAGTAGCTCTCGAGCGCCTGCGCCGCAGTGACAAAGGCCAGGTTATTGCCCCGGAACGTGCCGCTATGCGCGCCGGGTTTCCAGATGTCAAGCTCAGGGCGGAACAGCACCAGCGACATAGGCAGGCCGAAGCCAGACAACGACTTGGACAAAGTAATGATGTCGGGCTGTATGCCGGCCGCTTCGAAGCTGAAGAAATTGCCCGTGCGGCCGCATCCGACCTGGATATCGTCCACGATGAGCAGCATGTCGTGCCGCCGGCACAGACGCTCCAGATCTTTGAGCCAGCGCCAGCTCGCCACGTTCACCCCGCCCTCGCCCTGGACGGTCTCGACAATGACCGCCGCGGGATGATCAAGACCGCTGCTGGGATCGTCCAGCATGCGTTCGAGATACGTCATGGTATCCACATCGGGGCCGAGATAACCGTCATAGGGCATGAACGTCGTATTGGCCAGGGAGAACCCCGCGGCCTGCCGAAACTTGGAGTTGGCCGTCACCGACAGTGAGCCGCCGCTCACGCCATGGAAGCCATGGGTGAATGAAATGATATTGGGCCGCCCCTTGACCTGGCGGGCCAGCTTCAGGGCCGCTTCGACGGCATTTGTGCCCGTTGGACCCGTGAACTGAAGCTTGTACGACCAGCCGCGTGGAGCGAGAAGCGTGCGCTCGAAAGTCTCCAGGAAATACTTCTTGGCACTCGTGGCCATGTCCAGCCCGTGCACGACACCGTCCGTTTCCAGATACTCCAGCAACCGCCGCTTCAGCAACGGATTGTTGTGGCCGTAATTGAGAGTGCCGGCTCCGCTGAAGAAGTCCGCATATTCATTCTTGTCTTCGTCGACCAGCAGCGAACCGCGAGCCTGGGTGAACACTACCGGGAAGGATCGGATATAGCCCCTGACCTCGGACTCCATCCGTTCGAATATTTTCAGATCCATCGCTTTTCCTCTTTCAGTGCGCATCGAACGGGCCGATGCGCAACAGGGGTTCGTCGTCGTGCCCATGCGGGCCGAACAGGCTGCGGGAAAACAGCCGGGATTCACGCACCGAAGCCCCAAGGCTGCCGGCAACGCGGGCGAACATGCTGCGGGACGCCCGATTGGAGGGCCCCACAGTCGTTTCCAAATAGCGGACGTCTTCCAGGCCGGGGCGTTCGAGCAGATGCCTGAGCATGCGCGGCCCCACACCCCTGCCCCGGACTTGCCGATGCACGGCGACCTGCCAGACGAACAGCACGTCCGGCCGGCCTGGCGGCACATACGCCGATACAAAACCGCGCAGGCGATCTTGTGCATGAGCCAGCACACAAGTGGGTGAAAAATGCTCGGCCAGCAGAAGATAGGTGTAGACCGAGTTCAGATCGAGGGGCGCACAGTGGGCAACCAGGTCGTGGATGGCCCGCCCATCATGCTTGCCCGGCGCACGCAGTATCAGGGGTGCTTCGGCGACCTGCGTTGTGTCATCGAGAGTTTCCTGTTCGCAAACAACATCCATAACGTCGGGATCCGTCAAACCACCAGCCCCGATTCTGGCAGCGCGCCATCAGTGGGCACATCAAGCAGTGGCGAGGCATCGCCGGGCACATCGCGCAATTCGGGAGCGCCCGACTCGATCAGTTCCACCACACGCTCCAGTGACAGCGTAATGGTGGCTTGCTCGAGTTCGGGCAGCGCGTTGAGCGCATCGGCCAGCTTTTTCTGCAGCGGCGAAGGTGTTTCACGCGCCAAGGCAACGCCTTGTTCAGTGGCCGACACGAACACGATGCGGCGGTCTTCACGGCCACGCTCGCGACGCACCAGCCCCTTGTCTTCGAGGCGGTCGAGAATACCCACCACGGTGCTGGCGCTGACATGCACCTCGCGGCTGATCGCCGTGGCGGTGAGCGGGCCATGATCGATGACCGCGCGCAAGCAGATGAGTTGCGGCGCCGTGATGTGGCTGCATGCCGCAAGCTGGCGCGAATGCAGCGCGATGGAGCGGGTGAGGCGCCGCAGCGCGCGCAGGATGCGCAAGTCGTACTGTTGTGTGTTTTGTGATGAATTGGTCACGATAGAAAATAATTCACATGAATTAATTTGAGTTGAAATCATATGATTAATAATCATTCATGTCAATCAAATCAGACGAAAAAAGAACAGGCATTCACGGCAATCCGTTTCCTGCGCCTTCGACCAGGAAGAGCACACGAAACCCTCTATGCGCCATAGAAATATGGAGACACGAACAGTGACAGTGGGGCCAGGAAACGGCGAGCAGCCGGCGAATGCGCGGCGGCTTGAATGGAGAGACCAAAACGCCTGGGAAACGACGACCCGGGCGTGGGCACTACCGCATAAGGAGGACGGAAGCGGGGCCGCCTCGAAAATATCAGGACGTGCCGCCCACCGTCAGACCGTCGATGCGCAGTGTGGGCATGCCCACCCCAACCGGGACACTCTGGCCCTCCTTGCCGCAGGTGCCAATGCCGGAGTCCAGACGCAAGTCGTTACCTATCATGCGCACGCGCGTCATGGCGTCAGGCCCGTTTCCAATAAGCGTCGCCCCCTTGACCGGATGTGTGACCCGGCCGTTTTTGATCAGATAGGCCTCTGAGGCGGAGAACACAAACTTGCCGCTGGTGATGTCGACTTGACCACCACCGAAGTTGGCCGCATACAACCCATTGTCCACCGACGCGATGATGTCCTCCGGGGCCTCGGATCCAGCCAGCATATAGGTGTTGGTCATGCGCGGCATGGGCAGGTGCGCGAACGACTCGCGCCGGCCATTGCCGGTCACGGCGGTTTTCATCAGGCGGGCATTCAGGGAATCCTGCATATAACCCTTGAGAACACCGTCTTCGATCAGCACGTTGCACTGCGTGGGATTGCCCTCGTCATCGATGTTGAGCGAGCCGCGGCGCTCGGCCAGTGTGCCGTCATCGACCACCGTGACCCCCTTGGAGGCCACCTGTTCACCAATGCGGCCCGAGAAAACGCTGGACCCCTTGCGGTTGAAGTCGCCCTCCAGGCCATGACCCACGGCCTCGTGCAGCAAGATGCCCGGCCACCCCGAGCCCAGCACCACGGTCATTTCGCCGGCGGGCGCGGGGCGGGCCTCGAGATTGGTGAGGGCCTCGTGCACCGCCTGGCGAACGTAGCCGCGCAAGGCCTCGTCGGTGAAGCAGGCCAGCCCGGTGCGCCCACCGCCCCCGCCATGCCCCATTTCGCGGCGCCCGCCTTGTTCCGCGATCACGGTCAGTGACATTCTGACCAACGGCCTGACATCGGCCGCCAGACGTCCGTCGCTACCGGCGACCAGCACCACATCGTATTCAGCACCCAGCCCCGCCATCACCTGGATGATGCGGGGATCAGCGGCCCGCGCCATGGCCTCGACCCGCCCCAGCAACGCCACTTTGTCGGGAGCGGACAGGGAATCGACAGGGTCGAGATCGCGGTAAAGATCATGAGGACGGCCGTTGCCAGGGCGCGCCACTTTGCGCCGCCCCGCCCCCTGGCGCGCAATGCTGCGAACGGCGCGCGCCGAGGACAGCAGCGCATCGGCGGACAGCGCATCGGAGTAGGCGAACGCCGTTTTGTCGCCGCTGACCGCTCGGACGCCAACACCTTGGGAAATGGAGAAATTCCCGGTCTTGACGATGCCTTCTTCCAGGCTCCAGCCCTCGGCGCGGGTATATTGAAAATACAGGTCGGCGTAATCGACTTTATGCGTGAAGATTTCACCCAGGGCTCGGGCGATATCCGCTTCGCTCAACCCCCAAGGGTCGAGCAGAACCGATTTCGCCGTAGCCAGGGCGCTGATCGCGGGATCGGAGACTTTCATGAAACGATATCTTCAATAAAAAATTGGATGGAAGCACAGACACGGTGGCCCCTCTGAACAAGCCACCGCAACGATGCATGGATGCGCGCCTTCCGCTCGACTTGTTCGGAGAACCCCTAGGCTACATCGTACGATGTTTCAGCGCGGGAAGCGATTGGCGAACATCGGACAGGCGTCCGGCGTCGATCATGCCCGACACCACACCAGGGCCTTCTGGCAGAACGTCGACGATTTCGCCCCAGGGAT
Source organism: Burkholderiaceae bacterium (assembly GCA_035720945.1). Classification (GTDB taxonomy): domain Bacteria; phylum Pseudomonadota; class Gammaproteobacteria; order Burkholderiales; family Burkholderiaceae_B; genus SCQX01. Next base: position 12,661 of record DASTNK010000026.1, on the reverse strand, counting down.
CGATCAGAACCGAATGCCCCCATGTGCGCCGCCCATTCTCATGCTTGCCGCCTTGCGCGCTCGCCAGCACATAGCACTGGTTCTCGATGGCCCGGGCACGCAGCAGAATCTCCCAGTGTGCCTTTCCTGTCGTATAGGTGAACGCCGCGGGCATGACGATCAGGCCCAGGTCGCCCAATGCACGGAAAAACTCGGGGAACCGCAGGTCGTAACAAATCGACAAACCCACCCTACCGCAGGACGCGGAAAACACCTGCGGCGGATTATCGCCGGGCCGAATGGCCACGGATTCGTCGTAGGATTCATCGCCACGATGAAAGGAAAACAGGTGGATCTTGTCATAGCGGGCCACCTGCGCGCCATCGGGAGAGAACACCAAGCTTGAATTATAGATGCGGCCGGCATCGGGACTTTCCAGCGGCAACGTCCCCCCCACCAGCCATATACCATGATGCCGGGCCTGAGAACGCAGGAATTCCTGGATGGGTCCGGCGCCCGGTTTTTCGCGAATATCGAATTTGTCGCCATCGCGATGACCCATCAGGCAGAAATATTCTGGCAGCACGACAAGCCTGGCGCCGGTTTCGGCCGCTTGGCCGATGAGATCAGCCGCCATTTTCAAATTGCCATCCACCGAGGTGGATGAAACAGTCTGTACCGCCGCCACACGAAAATCGTCGGGAATGGAATTTGAATTCATGTTGGTTGACCGCATTCAAACGTTTAAAAAAACAAGAAAATGATAACCTTCAAGGACATACCGGGACAGGATGAATTTGTGCCGGATTCGCGACATTGATTATTATCTGTCAGGCAAAAATTATTTTCTCGTTGATATAATTCACGGTACAGGGATTTTCACGAAAATCAAAATGGGGACGCATCTGCAAACCGGCAATGGGCCCTCTGAACAACTCGAACGACAGGCCGGCGCCGTGGATTGGAGGTGGATTATTGAATGGCCACGATTGATTTTCGAAAAACTCCCCTAGGCTGCCACTAGGCATATCCGCACACCTTGCTTACACAGATCTTAAATCAGCTCACCCTCTCATTCATAAAATGAGAGGCTTTTCCCCATAATAGAAGTCCCACATACCACTTACAACAGGAACCGATTATGTCCCGTGATACGTATTCCGCTCTACAGGCGAAAATTGAAAAAGAAATCACAAAACTCCAGAAACAAGCCAGCGCCTTGCGCATCAAAAGACGTGTTCCAGTCATCGCCTCTATCGTCCGCACCATGCGTGAATACGACATCACACCAGAGGAAATCGCCCAGGCGCTGAACAAGAAAGCCGTCAAAGTGGCATCACCAAAGGCCAATGGGGCGGCATCCGCCGCCAAGCGTTCGGTGCCGATCAAATATCGCCACCCCGAAACAGGCGAAACCTGGACGGGGCGCGGAAAAGCGCCGCGCTGGATCATCAAGGCCGAATCAGACGGCAAGCAACGCGACGCGTTTCTGATTGAACAATAATCCAGAACCACAATCCATCGCGGCCAGCGTGGGCGTCCGGGTGCCCTTCGACCGAGTCGAACAAAGAACGGCTGCTGTGGATCGAGGTTGAACGCAAGGTGCCAATCGCAGCGATAGTCGTTGCTATCGCTGCGATTCACAACGCGACGGAGGCATTCGTCAACGCCCTCCTAATGTGTAACGCACGACCATCACCTGTCCGTTGTTGCCCGGAAAGTGGTCGAAAACGGCGCGAGCCAGATAGGGCATCACCTGCGGCAGATCCTTGCTCGCCGTATTTGTGACAGCGCTGGAACGGTAGACTTCGGCATCGTTCTGGCTACGATCCTTGATAATGACGATCAGTTCGTTCCGATATACGGCGACGGGCACATTGACCATCGGCGGGCCGAACGGGCCTCCGCCGTAATACCCCCAAGGCCCCCACGGGGCATAAGGCGGGAAATCGGCATAGCGCGTCATCCATTCAACACCTTTGGTCGCCACATACGAAAACGACACGTCGAACCGCGCCAACGCGCCGCTTCGCGCCTCGACCAAGCCAGTCGGCCCAATGGCCGCCCGCATCGTGTCGGCAAAAGCCTGATATTCAAGATTATTGGACTGCCCCGCCCCCGGTACCAGACGGTACGTGGCGCCAACCGCATTCGCCGGCCATTTCTCGAACCGCGTGACGCGTGCCGATAGCGTGGTGGCGCAACCGGCCAGAAAGCACGCGGCGACCAGGATAATGCTCGCGCGCGCCAGCTTGCGCAACGCGCCCGACCGCCCTTGATACCCGGTAGACATGAAAAACGACATGATTTGCACCCGACACAAAACCCATGAACCGTTCGCTCCAAACAGTATGGCACGAACCGTGAGCAGTTCAACGTGGAAGGAACTCCCTTTCAAGAGAACCGGTCCCACCTATTGCCAACAGACCGGGGCACACCTCGCAGAGCCCCCCCTGCACAAGTCACTACTCTACAATATGAATTCAATCTGAACGAGTCGCCAACATGCCAGACCAAACAGGAAAAACCATTTCGCGCCACAACTACCGGCCGTATTCACACACGCTGGACCATGTGGCGCTGCACTTCACCCTCGATCCCGCCGAAACCCGGGTCCGCGCCACACTCAGGTTCCACGGCCCGGTGGATGCGCCATTGGTTCTCGACGGGCGTGACCTGACGCTGGAATCCATCAAACTCGATGGCCAACCGCTTGGCCCCGCCCAGTATCAGCTCGATGATGAGCACCTGACCCTGCAACCCGCCTCCGATACATTCGAGCTCGAGATCATCAGCCTGTGCCGGCCTGCCGACAACGCATCCCTGATGGGGCTGTATGTGTCGGGCGCGAGTCTGTTCACGCAATGCGAGGCCCAGGGTTTCCGGCGCATCACCTGGTTTCCCGACAGGCCCGACGTCATGGCCACCTACCGCGTGACGCTGGAAGCCGACAAGGCGCGCTTCCCTTTGCTGCTCTCCAACGGCAACCTGATCCAGGCCCGCGAACTGCCCGAAGGCCGACACGAAGCCATATGGGAAGATCCCCATCCAAAGCCCTGTTACCTGTTCGCGCTGGTCGCGGGCGACTTCAGCGTGCGTGAACGCACTGTCAAGACCCGCGGCCAGCGCGACGCCCTGCTTCAGATCTACAGCGATCGCGGCTCGGAAGACAAGACCGGCTGGGCGCTGGACTCGCTGCAACATGCAATGGAATGGGACGAACACCGCTTCGGCCTCGAACTCGACCTGGACCGTTTCATGGTGGTCGCCGCGCGCGACTTCAACATGGGGGCCATGGAAAACAAGGGTCTCAACATCTTCAATTCGGCCTATGTGCTGGCCGACCCGGACACCGCCACCGACGCCAGCTATCGCAGCATCGAGTCGGTGATCGGACACGAATACTTCCACAACTGGACCGGCGACCGCGTCACGTGCCGCGACTGGTTCCAGTTGTCGCTGAAGGAAGGGTTGACCGTGTTTCGCGAGCAGGAATTCTCGGCCGACATGATGGCTCAGGGCCTGGACGATATCCAGGCCCTGAGCGCGCGCGCCGTCAAACGCATTGACGACGTCAGCATGCTGCGGCTGGCCCAGTTCCCCGAGGACGCCGGGCCGATGGCACACCCGGTGCGCCCCGAAAGCTACCAGGAGATCGCCAACTTCTACACGGCCACCGTCTACGAAAAAGGGGCGGAAGTCATCCGCATGCAGCACACCTTGCTGGGCGAAACGGGGTTCCGGGCCGGCATGGACGAATACTTCCGCCGACATGACGGCAACGCCGTCACCTGCGACGACTTCGTCGACGCCATGGAATCGGTCTATGTGCGGCAGAACCCGGGCAAGAATCTGGATGTCTTCCGGCGCTGGTATTCGCAGGCGGGCACACCACGAGTCACGGTCGCATTGCGCCATGACAAGGGCTCGCAAACGTGCGAGGTCACGCTCAGCCAGCATTGCGCCCCGGTCGGGGTCGAAAAGCTCGCCAACCCACCATTGGACAAGCAACCTCTGCATATCCCATTCGCCCTGGGGCTGCTGGGCGCCAATGGCCAACCTCTGCCGATCGGCCACGACGGACGGGTGACCGATACCGTTCTGCTGGAACTTACTGAAACCAGCCGAACCTGGACGCTCACCGGTATTCCCGAACAACCCATCCCCTCGCTGCTGCGCAATTTCTCGGCGCCCGTGATCGTTGATTACGACAGGCCGGACGCCGACCTGGCCCTGCTGGCCCGGCACGATACCGACCCCTTCGCGCGCTGGGAAGCGTGCCAGGAGCTGGCCACCCGACAATTGCTGGCGCTGGTGCGCGCCGGGCAGTCAGGCTCGACCCTCAGTGTTGACCAAGCTTTCATCGACACTTGGCGCACATTGCTCCAGGACGAATCCCTGACGCCGGCCTATCGCACACGGGCGCTCTCCCTGCCTCCCGAGAAAATCATCCTGGAAAAAACGGCGCCCATGGATCCGCTGGCCGTCACGCAGGCGCGCGATCATCTGCGCCAGGTGCTGGGCGCGTCACTGGCCCCTTTGTGGCTGGATGCCTATTCGCGCCACACCGACCACGATGACAATTACCGCATCGACACGGTCTCGGCGGGGCGACGCGCCTTGAAGAACCTGGCGCTCGTCTACCTGATGGCCGGTGGCCATGCCGACGGCGCGAGGCAGGCACGGGACCAATATTTTGGCGCCCGCAACATGACGGATCGCATGGGTGGTCTGTCCGCCCTGGTCAACTTCGGTGACGTCGAGGACGCCGGCCCGGCCCTGGAGCACTTCTATGACCAATGGCAGCACGACCCGCTGGTCATCGACAAATGGTTCGCCCTGCAGGCCACGGCCCCCTCCACCCGCGTGGAAACGGTACGCGCCTTGATGCTTCATCCCGCGTTCACGCTGCGCAATCCGAATCGGGCACGCTCCCTGCTCTTTCAGTTCTGCATGAACAATCTGCGCGCCATCCATGCGCCGGAAGGCTACCCATTCTGGGCAGAACAAGTCATCGCCATCGATCGGTTCAACCCAGAGGTCGCCGCCCGACTGGCGCGCGCCTTCGACAACTGGACCCGCTTCGCACAGCCACACCGCGACAGCATGGAGCAGGCTCTGCGCCATATCCAGGCCCAGCCTGCCCTGTCGCGCAACGTCAGCGAAATCATCACGAAATCACTCAGCCTGTAGTCTCGACACATCGGCTCATCACGGAAGGAAGGGGGATCCCACTTGAAGCGCATCACACTCACCCAATACCTGGTCGAACAGCAACGACAGAAACAGGCGGTATCAGCCGAGGTTCGGCTCCTGATCGAAACGGTCGCCCGAGCATGCAAAGCCATCGGCCATGCCGTGGGCAAAGGGGCGCTGGGCGGCGTGCTGGGAAGCCTGGACACCGAGAATGTCCAAGGCGAAGTCCAGAAGAAGCTGGACGTCCTGTCCAACGAAATCCTGCTCGAAGCCAACGAATGGGGCGGCCACCTCGCGGCCATGGCCTCGGAGGAAATGGAAACCATCCATCGCATCCCGAACCGCTATCCCAAAGGCGAATACCTGCTGCTTTTCGACCCCCTCGACGGTTCGTCCAACATCGACGTGAATGTGTCGATCGGCACCATCTTCTCGGTGCTGCACGCCCCGCACCACGCGTCCGGGCGCGACGTGGACGAGTCCGATTTCCTGCAGCCGGGCAGCCGCCAAGTGGCGGCCGGCTACGCCATCTATGGCCCCCAGAGCATGCTGATACTGACAGTCGGCACCGGAGTCGTGGCCTTCACGCTGGACCGCGAAATGGGCTCGTGGGTGCTCACCGAGGCCAACCTCACCATTCCCGAAGACACGGCCGAGTTCGCCATCAACATGTCGAACATGCGCCATTGGCACGCGCCGGTACGACGCTACATCGACGAATGCCTGGCCGGGAAGGAAGGGTCACGCGGCAAGGATTTCAACATGCGCTGGATCGCGTCCATGGTGGCCGACGTCCATCGCCTGCTGACTCGCGGCGGAATCTTCATTTATCCGAGGGATCAACGGGCGTCCACGCGCAACGGCAAGCTGCGGCTGATGTACGAAGCCAACCCCATGAGTTTCATTGTGGAACAGGCGGGTGGGTGCGCCATCGACGGCGCCGATCGCATTCTGGACATTCAACCCCATGCGCTGCACCAGCGCGTGGGTGTCGCGCTGGGTTCGAAAAACGAAGTGGAGCGTCTGCGGGCCTACCACGCGGAGGCCACGCAGAACGCCTGATCGAGGGGCGGAACGCCTGGGCGGGCACGCGTTTCATCGCCCGCCGAACCAGCGTCAATCCACAGTAAGAACCGTCGCGCCCGTGGTTTTGCGTCCCGCCAGCGCGATCTGTGCATCCGCCGCGCGCGCCAACGGGAACCTCTGGCCGATATTGACGACGATTTTCTTCTTCGTCACCAGGCCGAAGAGTTCGTCGGCCGCCTCGACCAACTGCTCGCGTGCGAGAACGTGTGTGCCCAGAGTGGGCCGCGTCACGTACAACGACCCCTTGCTGGCCAGAATGCCCAGGTTCACGCCGTCGACAGGGCCTGACGCATTGCCGAAACTGACCATCAGGCCGCGTGGCTGCAGGCAGTCGAGCGACGTCATCCAGGTGTCCTTGCCCACGCTATCGTAGACCACGGGCACCTTCTTGCCGCCAGTGAGTTCCAGCACCCGCTCCACGACGTTCTCACGGGTATAGTCGATGACTTCCCAGGCTCCGGCCGCCTTGGCCAGCGCGGCTTTTTCAGGGCTGGATGTGGTGCCGATGAGTTTGACACCCAAGGCCTTGGCCCATTGGCAGGCGATCAGCCCCACTCCGCCCGCGGCCGCGTGGAACAGGATGGTTTCGTAGCCCTGCAGCCGATAGGTCTGGCGGAACAGATACTGCACCGTCAAGCCTTTGAGCATGAGCGCGGCGGCCTCGTCGAATCCGACCGACTTCGGCAATTTGACCACCAACCGCTCGGGCACGTTGTGCGCTTCGGCATACGCACCGATCGGACTTTGCCCGTAGGCGACACGATCACCCACCTTGAGGTGGCGGACCTTGGGCCCCACGGCGGACACCACCCCAGCACCCTCGAACCCCATGCCATGGGGCACCGGGCGCGCGTACAGGCCGGTGCGCCAGTAGATGTCGACGAAGTTCAGCCCGATGGCCTTGTGGTCGATCGTGACCTCGTCATCCTGTGGCGCGGATAGTTCGACCGAGACGAGTTTCAATACTTCCGGTCCACCGTGCTCGTCGACACGGATCGCCTTGACATAGCGACTCAAGATAGTCTCCTTGGAGAAAAAGTGTCAGGATTCGTGCGCCACTCGTTCGGCGATAGCCTTGCCGACGTCGGACGTCGAGGCATTGCCTTTCATATCGGGCGTGCGCGGCCCTTCGATCAGCACCGCCTCGATGGCCGTCACCACGGCTTGCGCGGCGTCGGGATACCCGAGAAAGTCCAGCATCAACGCCCCACTCCAGATCTGACCGATGGGGTTCGCGATGCCTTTGCCGTAGATGTCAGGCGCCGAGCCGTGAACGGGTTCGAACAACGAGGGGAACCGCCGCTCGGGGTTGAGGTTCGCAGAGGGGGCGATGCCGATGGTGCCGGTGCAGGCGGGCCCCAGATCGGACAGGATGTCGCCGAACAGATTGGACGCCACCACCACATCGAACCAGTCGGGGTGCTGCACGAAATGCGCGCACAGAATGTCAATGTGGTATTTGTCCCAGCGCACGTCGGGATACTGGCTGGCCATGTCGGCGACACGCTCGTCCCACCAGGGCATGGAGATCGAAATCCCGTTTGACTTGGTGGCGGCCGTCAGGTGGCGCCCGCGCTTGCGCGCCAGTTCGAAAGCGAATTTCAGAACCCGCTCGGCACCCGCCCGGGTGAAGACGCTTTCCTGGATGACCACCTCGCGCGGGGTGCCTTCGAACAGCCGTCCTCCGCTATTGGAATACTCGCCCTCGGTGTTTTCACGCACGATGAAGAAATCGATGTCTCCGGGCGCGCGGCCCGCGAGCGGTGACGTCACCCCTGGCATCAGACGCACCGGGCGCAGGTTGATGTACTGGTCAAACTCGCGCCGGAAACGAAACAGCGACCCCCACAGGGCGACATGGTCGGGCACGGTGTCGGGCCAGCCTATGGCACCGAAGAAAATGGCCTCGTGGCTCCCAATGCGCTCTTTCCAGTCGTCGGGCATCATGCGCTGATGCGCGGCGTAGTAGTCACAACCCCAATCCAGGTGATCCCAGTCGAAGCCTATGTCGAAGCGCGACGCCGCGGCTTCAAGGACTCGCAGCCCTTCGGGAACCACCTCTTTGCCAATGCCGTCTCCCGGCATCACGGCGATCTTATGCAACGTCGACACAAAATTTCTCCAGTGAATGAAAATCAATAACCCGACCCGCGATTCACGACGCCCGATACCGCGACGCCGCGCTCCATGTCGCGGATCTTTCCAACGATCTGCGCGACGGTGTCGTCCTGCAGCGTGATGGCCGCAACATGGGGTGTGACGACAATACCGGGGTGGCGCCAGAACGGGTGATCCGCAGGCAGTGGCTCGGTGCGGAAGACGTCTAGCATCGCGCCCATCAATCGGCCCCCATCGAGCAGCGCCAACAAATCTTCCTCGACCAGATGCCGGCCGCGCGCCACGTTGATCAGATACCCATCCGGCAAAAGGCGCGACAGATTGTCGCGGTTCAGGATGTCCTCGGTGTCCGGCGTGAGCGGCAGCACATTGACCAGCACACGTGTGCGAGCCAGGAAAGCCGCCAGATTCTCCTGGCCACCAAAAATTTCAATGCCCGGCACGGGCCGCGCGGTGCGCGACCATCCAGCCACCGGGTAGCCCAGACGGGCCACGGCTTGCGCCACCTCGGTGCCTATCGTGCCCAGACCCATGACGCCGACCGGCCAGTCCTCTCGGCGGATGGCGGGACGGGTCTGCCAGCGCACATCCGCCTGGGAGACCGCGTAGTTGGAGAACTCGCGTGCCGCCCGCAACAGCCCGTAAAGCACGTACTCCACCATCTGCTCCGCCATACCGGCCCCTTCGAGGCGCACGATGGACAGCGACCTTGGCAGTTCGGGCAACCGCAACAAGCTATCAACGCCCGCCCCCAGATTGAACACCGCCTCGAGAGCGGTTTCGTTCCGGAACAGCGCCGATGGCGGCTGCCACACAATGGCATACCGGGCACCCGACGGCACGGGGGAGGATTCTGACCAGGCATCGAATCGTGCCTCGGGCCAGGCGTTCCGAAACGCTTGGCACCAGCGGCGAGTGTTGTCGGCCGACTGAGTGGCCACGATTGCTTTTACTGTCACGGTCTGTCTTCGATTTTTGAAAGGAATGTCTAAAAGCCAGGATTCATGCGCCTTGATGATCTTCAGAACAGACTGCGGCGCCTGCTTTCCAGTCGACTTGTTCGGGCGGATCCTTAACGGCGCCGCATCAGCGAACCCAGTACGCCGCGCAACAATTGTGATGCCTCGCGCCGCACCACGCTCTTGAGAGTGGACTGTACCAGTCCGTCGCGGTGGCCGCCACGCGGCCCGGTCGATCCGAACAGAAATTCACCCACCGCGCCCATCACACCACCGTCGCCCGATTCCGCAGTGGATTCCGGCGCGCCTTGCGCTCCGGGCTCGGGATCTCCTTGAACCCGCGCTGACAACGTCTCGTAGGCGGACTCGCGGTCGATGGCTTTATCGTACTTGGCCCCCAGTGGCGAGTCGGCGCGCAGCATCGCCCGCTCGGCCTCGGTGGCGGGCCCGATGCGGCTCGCCGGCGCCAGCATCCAGGCGCGCTGCGTCACGCCCGGACGCCCTTTCTCGTCGAGCAGCGACACCAACGCCTCACCGACGCCCAGTTCGGTGATGGCCGCCTCCAGGTCAAGGCCAGGATTGGGCCGCATGGTTTGCGCCGCTGTTTTAACCGCCTTCTGGTCACGCGGCGTGAAAGCCCGCAAGGCGTGCTGGACGCGGTTGCCCAACTGCCCGAGCACGGTATCGGGAATGTCCAGGGGATTCTGGGTGACGAAATACACCCCCACGCCCTTGGACCGGATCAACCGCACGACCTGTTCGATTTTCTCGAGCAACGCCTTGGGCGCGTTGTTGAACAGCAGGTGCGCTTCGTCGAAGAAGAACACGAGGCGGGGTTTTTCAGGGTCACCCACTTCCGGCAGGCTTTCGTACAGATCGGCCAGCATCCAAAGCAGGAACACGGCGTACAGGCGTGGTGCCTGCATGAGCTTGTCGGCCGCCAGAATGTTCACCACGCCACGGCCATCCGGGTGCGTGCGGATCATGTCCGCCAGGTCGAGCATGGGTTCGCCGAAGAATCGGTCGCCGCCTTGTGATTCCAGCGCGAGCAACCCGCGCTGGATGGCGCCCACCGAAACGACAGACACATTCCCGTAACGCGCCCGCAGTTCGCCGGCGCGGTCGGCCACGTTCTGCAACATGGCCCGCAGATCCTTCATGTCGAGCAGCAGCATGCCTTCGTCGTCGGCGACCTTGAAGACGAGGTTGAGCACCCCTTCCTGCGTGTCGTTGAGCTCGAGCATGCGCGCGAGCAACAGCGGCCCCATATCGGACACCGTGGCCCGGATCGGATGCCCTTGCTCTCCGAAAACGTCCCAAAGCGCCGCCGGACAGCCACCCCATGCCGGGACGGGCAAGCCATGTTGTTCAAGGCGTTTCAGCAGTTTGGGCGAGGCTTCCCCAGCCTGGGAGATTCCGGTGAGATCGCCCTTGACGTCAGCCAGGAAAACCGCCGTGCCGAGACGGGAGAACGCCTCGGCCAGAACCTGCAGGGTGACCGTCTTGCCCGTGCCCGTGGCGCCCGTGACGCAGCCGTGCCGATTGGCCAGTTGCGGCAACAGCGCGAGTTCGGTGCCGGACGCCTTGGCGATCAGGATGGGGTTGGCCATCGTGTGCTTCTCCTCGTGGCGGATAATGTAGGCCAAGTGTAATTCGACGGACGATCCCCTGCACAGGTTAAAATATGCGTCTTCTTCAATGAGGTTGACGCAATCGTATGGCCGGTCACAGCAAATGGGCGAATATCCAGCACCGCAAAGGGCGTCAGGACGCCAAGCGGGGCAAGCTCTGGACAAAAATCATCCGCGAAATCACCGTCGCGGCCCGGGCCGGCGGCGCCGACCCGGATGCCAACCCCAGGTTGCGCCTGGCCTGGGACAAGGCCACCGGGGCCAACATGCCCAAGGACACCATCCAGCGCGCCATCACGCGCGGCGCGGGCGGTGCCGACGGCGCCAGCTATGAAGAAGTGCGCTATGAAGGGTACGGCGTGGGCGGCGCGGCCGTCATGATCGACTGCATGACCGATAACCGCACCCGTACCGTGGCCGAAGTCCGGCACGTGCTGTCCAAGAACGGCGGCAACATGGGGCAGGAAGGCTCGGTGAGCTTCATGTTCAAGCACTGCGGCCAGTTCGTCTTCGCGCCAGGCACCTCTGAAGACAGCGTCATGGAGGCCGGGCTCGAGGCCGGAGCCGAAGACATCCAGACCGACGACGAAGGCGTGATCGAAGTCGTGTGCGCGCCGGCCGATTACCCGGCCGTCAAGGCGTCATTCGACGCGGCGGGGCTTGTGCCTGAAACACAGGGCCTCACCATGAAAGCCCTGAGCGAAACCGAGCTCACCGGCGACGATGCCGAAAAAATGCAGAAAATCCTCGACGCGCTCGAGGAGCTGGATGATGTCCAGGACGTCTACACCACGGCGGTCTTTGACGAAGCCTGATTTTGCCGACCATGCCGCACCTGCGCCATGACAACAAACCGATTCCCCTTCTCACCATGAAACTTCTTGTAATCGGCGGCGGCGGACGCGAACACGCCCTGGCCTGGCGACTGGCTCAGTCCCCACGTGTGCAAAAGGTGTATGTCGCCCCCGGGAATGGCGGCACGGATAATGCCGAACACCTGGAAAACGTCGCCCTCGCCACGCCTGAAGACTTGCTGCGTTTCGCCAAGGACCATGACGTCGCATATACGGTCGTGGGTCCCGAGGCCCCGTTGGCCCAGGGTGTGGTCGACACATTCCGCAAAGCCGGCCTGAAGATCTTCGGCCCCACGAAAGCGGCCGCGCGGCTCGAAAGTTCGAAAGACTTCGCCAAGGCGTTCATGGCGCGCCACCGTATTCCCACGGCCGCCTACCAGACGTTCACCGACGCCGCGAACGCGAAAGCATACATCCAGGCCCAGGGCGCTCCCATCGTCGTCAAGGCCGATGGCCTGGCGGCTGGCAAGGGCGTGGTGGTGGCGGAGACGGTCGACGAGGCCTGTGCCGCAGTGGATCACATGCTGGGCATGGGGGACGGCGCGCGTGTCGTGGTCGAAGCTTGTCTGCAAGGCGAGGAAGCCAGTTTCATCGTCATGTGTGATGGCAAAAGCATTCTGCCGCTGGCCACCAGCCAGGACCACAAACGGCTCCTCGACCACGATCAGGGTCCGAACACAGGGGGAATGGGGGCCTATTCCCCCGCGCCGGTGGTTTCTCCGGCGCTGCATAATCGCATCATGCGCGAGGTCATCAATCCCGCCGTGCATGGCATGGCACGCGAAGGCATCCCGTACACAGGCTTCCTGTACGCCGGGCTGATGATCGGCGCGGGTCC
>DASTNK010000025.1:0-14243 GCA_035720945.1 Burkholderiaceae bacterium | reverse complement strand
TCGCCCTTGGTGAACTTCTCGACGTAATCTTCGTTGACGCGCGCGGCACGCTCGAGCAGGCGGGAGTGCAGATAGAACACGTCGCCAGGGTAGGCTTCGCGGCCGGGCGGACGGCGCAGCAGCAGTGACACCTGACGATAGGCCCAGGCCTGCTTGGTCAGATCGTCGTAAATGATGAGGGCGTCCTCGCCACGGTCGCGGAAATATTCGCCCATGGTGCAGCCGGCGTAGGCCGACAGATACTGCATGGCGGCCGAGTCGGACGCCGCGGCGGCCACGACGATGGTGTATTCCAGCGCGCCGTATTCTTCCAGCTTGCGCACCACATTGCTGATGGTGGACGCCTTCTGCCCAATGGCGACGTATACGCACGTGACGCCCTTGCCGCGCTGGCTGATGATGGCATCGATGGCCACGGCGGTCTTGCCGGTCTGGCGGTCGCCAATGATGAGTTCGCGCTGGCCACGGCCGATTGGCACCATGGAGTCGATGGCTTTCAGCCCGGTCTGCAGCGGCTGCGTCACGGACTGGCGGGCGATAACGCCGGGCGCAACCTTTTCGATGACGTCGGTGGCCTTGGCGTTGATGGGGCCCTTGCCGTCGATGGGATTGCCCAGGGCATCCACGACACGGCCACGCAGCTCGGGGCCAACCGGCACTTCGAGAATGCGGCCGGTGGTTTTGACCGGGTCGCCTTCGGACACACCGGTGTAGTCACCCAGAATCACCGCGCCAACCGAGTCACGCTCGAGGTTGAGCGCCAGGCCGTAAACGTTGTTCGGGAACTCGAGCATTTCGCCCTGCATCACGTCGGACAGGCCGTGGATGCGGGTGATGCCGTCGGTCACGGAAACAACCGTGCCCTGCGTGCGCACGTCGGTGGAGGCACCCAGGCCTTCGATGCGGCTCTTGAGCAGCTCGCTGATCTCTGACGGGTTAAGTTGCATGTTCAGACTCCTGGAATCCTGTTGTGGGGCACGCTCTAGGCGGCCAGCTTATCGCGCATGCGGACCAGCTGCGCCCGCACGGAAGTATCAAGCACCTGGTCGCCGACAACCACCCGCACGCCGCCGATCAGGCTGGGATCGGTGGTGACGGATGGCTTGAGTTTCAGGCCGAATTTTTTCTCGAGCCCGGCGATGAGCTCTCGCACCTGTTTGTCGTCGAGCGCGAACGCGCTGGTGATCTGAGCGAGCGCGGTGCCTTCATGCTGGTTCTTCAGCACCTCGAACTGCTCGGCGATCTGGGGCAAAACCAGAATACGGTGGTTGTTGACCAGCAGCTCCACGAAATTCCGGGCCCACTGGGACAACGGCGCCTTGATCAGCCCGACGAACAGCTCGATGCGAGCGGCGTTGGTCAGGCGCGGATCGGTGAGCGCCTCGCGCACGTCGGACAGGCCGGCCACCTGGGCGAGCTCGTCGACGAGCGCCGACCAGGACGCCAGCCCGGCCGGATCTTCGTTGGCCGCGGCGAACAGTGCCTCGGCGTAGGGTCTAGCGATAGTCGATAGTTCAGCCATGGCCTGCCTTGATCAGAGTTCTGCCTTGAGCCGGTCGAGCAGCTCGGCATGCGCCTTCGCGTCGACTTCGCGCCTGAGGATCTGCTCGGCGCCCTTGACGGCCAACAACGCCACATCGGCGCGCAGCCCCTCACGGACACGCTGGATTTCCTGCCGCGCTTCCTGCTGAGCCTGCGCGATGATGCGCGCCTTTTCAGCTTCGGCCTCACGGCGGGCCTCGTCGATCAACAATGCACCCTGCTTTTCGGCGTCGACGAGACGGGCATGCGTTTCAGACTTGGACGACGCCTCGATCAGGCTGACGCGCGCCTGCGCCTGAGCCAGATCGGCCTTGCCCTTCTCTGCCGCCGCCAAACCATCGGCGATTTTCTGACGGCGCTCATCCATCGCCTTCGTCATGGGTGGCCATACGAACTTCATCGTAAACCAGCCCAGAACGAAAAACACGATCATCTGGAAGAAGAGAGTCGCGTTAATGTTCACAGTCGTTTCCCTTTATTGCCGCGGACGCCTGGCGCGATACGCACCCACGTCCGATTCAAGCCACCGGAATGCGCACGCGCCCCGATGGCTGCTCAACCCGCGCCAAGCGCGGGCCCAGTCGCTTACCCGACGAACGGATTGGCGAAGGCGAACAACATGGCGATACCGACACCAATCAGGAAGGCGGCGTCGATCAGACCAGCCAGCAGGAACATCTTGGTTTGCAGCGCGTTCATCAATTCCGGCTGACGTGCCGAGGCTTCCAGATACTTGCTACCCATCACACCAATACCGATACAAGCGCCGACGGCACCCAGACCAATGATAAGACCGCAAGCTAGAGCAACGAAAGCAACGTTGGTCATAACAACTCCCTGGTTAAAAACCTTGTAATCAAAAAGTCAAAAAAGACAGCGGATTTTGCAAGAAAACCTTGCGACCGGCCGGGCCGACCCGCCCGAACCGGAAAAACTATCAATGGGTTTCGTGAGCCAGCCCCACGTACGCCAGGGTCAGCATCATGAAGATATAGGCCTGCAGCAGCACGATCAGGACGTGGAAGATGGACCACATCGAACCCGCGATGACGTGACCGATGCCCAGGCTGATGCTCATGCCATTGAAGCCCGTCCAGGCACCGCCCAACAGGGCGATCAGCAGGAAGATGAGCTCGCCGGCAAACATGTTACCGAACAGCCGCATGCCCAGCGAAACCGCCTTGGCCGCGTATTCGATGATGTTCAGCAGGAAGTTGAACGGCGCCAGGCACAACGCCATCACACCGTGCCCATGGAAGGGCGCGATGAACATTTCCTTGATGAAGTGGCCGACACCTTTGATCTTGATACCGTAGTAGAACAGCATGAGCAGCACGCCCAACGACATGCCCATGGGCACGTTCAGGTCGGCCGTGGGAAGGATGCGGTGGTAATACAGGAGGTCGTGATGGTTCGCACCCAGGCCGGTGTCCTTGAAGATGAGGCCCAGCAAGTCGACGGGCACCAGATCCAGCGCGTTCATCAGCGCGATCCACAGGAACACCGTCAGCGCCAGGGGAGCCATGAAACGCCGCGACACGTCGTTGGCGATGATGCCCTTGGCTTCGTTCTCGACCCAGTCGATGAGCATTTCTACCGAAACCTGGAACCGGCCGGGCACGCCGGTGGTCACCGAGCGTGTGGCGCGCCACAGGAAATACACGACGATGATGCCCATGAGGATCGACCAGAACAGCGAATCGTAATTGACCACGCCGAAATTGACGACACCGATCTGCTTGGCACCCGTGTTGTTCAAGTGAATCAGGTGATGCTGAATGTATTCAGCCTGCGGCGAAACGCCGATGGGAGCAGCCATCCGAATCTATCCTGTTAGCTTTGTTACCGAGGGCGTGAAGCCCATGAATTTCTCTGCACTACCTTTCAACCGCTACCGCAGCCCGCGCACCGCAAGCAACAACACATAACCCTTCAGCACACACAGCAAACCCAGCAGGAATGCCGGCCAGACCAGCCAGGCATGCCCCAGACGGACAGCCAGCCCCAGCAACAGCACCGCCAGCCCCAGCTTCAGCGCCTCACCCACAAAAAAAGCCAGTGGGCCGGGGCGCCGCCCCCCGGCGGAACCCAGCAACAACCGGGAAGCGAACAGCGCGTTGGGAACGAAGTACGCAGCGGCCCCCGCCAGGGCGGAGAGCCCCGCGAACGAACCCGCCACGCCCCACGACACCAGCGCGGCCAAGCCGCCCATGATCGCCTGCGCGACCAAGCCACGAACTATGCCTCGTCCCGCTCCCGCATTTAGCGCGGCGAGATCCGCGTCATTGAATTCAAGCCCCTCTGGCCCCACACCGGCCACGTCGCCGCCGTCAGCGCCATGCGCGGACACATCATCGACAGGCACGGTCACCCGGCTTACCTTTGTTCCAGACATTACTGTTATTTACCGCAGGCGCATTCAAGCATCCACGCTAAGCGTGCCACCAAACGCAAACCGGCCAAACCTGATTCTTGACGACTCGGGCGGCGCCACCCAGCCTGTCTTGGCATGCAGCCAGACAAGACGCACCACCGACCCCGTAACCCGCAAACCCCTGAGAGATTCCCTTGCTAACCCTTGAAGGGCCTTCCCTAAAACCCCTGAGAGGTTCACCAGCCGCACATACCCCACGACCACATGGGGCAAAGCGGTATTGGCCGAAAGCACAATTTGGCGCCGGGCAAATATAAATTTGCTAACCGTCAAACTCGCAAAGTATAGCGTGTTTTTTTAGGCGTAAGCAACCTGTCAGGCCTGGTTGCAACACATTCGGCAGGATTTGCGGGGGATTCACAACGTTCGCTTGATCTGCGGCTGCAAAGGTTCGAAAACCCTGGCTTTGCAGCCATCGGATCACCCGGAACAAGCTGCCAGCGAAGCGACACGGATCGTCCCTCTTTGACGAGAAAGGCTTGGGGAACCGCGTGTGGCGACTGAATCAGCGATGCTTGAAATCGGGCTTGCGCTTGTCGACGAAAGCGCCCATGCCTTCCTTCTGATCATGCGTGGCGAACAGTGCATGGAAGTTGCGCCGCTCGAACAGCAGACCTTCATTCAGAGGCGCCTCGTAGGCCCGATTGATGCATTCCTTGGCCATCATGACCGACGGCAACGACATGGAGGCGATCACGGCGGCCGCCTCGAGGGCTTCGTCGAGCACGCGCTCGACCGGCACCACGCGTGACACCAGGCCCGCGCGCTCGGCTTCCGTGACATCCATGAAACGCGCGGTCAGCACGAGATCCATGGCCTTGGCCTTGCCTACGGCCCGCGGCAGGCGTTGCGTACCGCCATAGCCCGGAATCACACCCAGCTTGATCTCGGGTTGGCCGAATTTCGCGTTTTCTCCGGCGATGATGAAATCACAGGCCATGGCCAGTTCACATCCACCGCCCAGCGCGTAACCGGACACCGCCGCGATGATGGGTTTGCGGATGCGCTTGAGCGCTTCCCAGTCGTGGCCCAGATAATCCTGGCCATAGACATCCTGGAAGGTCCAATCTTTCATGGCACCGATATCCGCGCCGGCGGCAAAGGCCTTGTCGCTGCCGGTGAGCACGATGGCCCCGATACCGTCATCGGCGTCGAAAGCCCGCAAGGCGCTGTAGAGTTCGGTGATGACGTCGTTGCTGAGCGCGTTCAGCACTTTGGGCCGGTCTATGGTCAGCAGTCCGACCCGTCCACGGGTCTCGACCTTGATGAGCGGTGCGTTCATGCCGTCTCCTTTACACTATTCAAATGGACAAGAATTCGATTCTCTACAGCCTGACACCCTTCGACCCGGCCGGCCACCTTTTCAAGGTACGGATCAGCGTTCCCCGGCCTCGGCCACGCGGCCAGACCCTGCGCCTGCCGGCGTGGATACCGGGCAGCTACTTGATTCGGGACTTCTCGCGCCAGATACAAAGCATACAGGCGCGGAGTGGAAGTGGGCATATTACCATCACGAAAACCGACAGCCACACATGGCGATGCGCCCCGTGCCAGGGCCCATTGCATGTCGAATACACGGTCTACGCCTGGGATCTCTCGGTGCGCGGCGCGCACCTGGACGAGTCCCACGCGTTCTTCAACGGCGCTTCGGTTTTCCTGAGCGCCGACGGCTTCGAACGCCAGCCTTGCCTGCTCGAACTGTGCCCGCCGCCGCACACGCGCCGCTGGCGGGTCTACACCAGCCTGCCCGAAGCAACGGGCCATCGCGATGCCGCCCGGCGCCATGGGTTCGGCCTGTACGCCGCGCCCGGCTATGACGCCCTGATTGACCACCCCGTGGAAATCGGCACCCCACAGGTCGCGCGCTTCCGCGCCCACGGCGCCGAGCACGAACTGGTGTTCACCGGCGCGGCGCCGCGCCTGGATCTCGACCGCATCGCCACGGACGCCCGCAGGATTTGCGCAACGCAAATTGAACTGTTCGAACCCGAAACCCGGCAAGCGCCGTTCCTCGACTCGACAAACCGCTACGTCTTCCTGACCACAGTCACCGCGGACGGGTATGGCGGCCTGGAGCATCGCGCCTCGACTGCGCTGATCACATCGCGCCACGGCTTGCCCGCGCAGGGCCGCCCCGACACCCCGGAAGGCTACGCCGTGTTCCTGGGCCTGCTGAGCCACGAATACTTCCACACCTGGAACGTCAAGCGCATCAAGCCCGCCGCGTTCGCCCCCTACGACCTGTCGCGCCCCAATCACACACGTCTGCTGTGGGTGTTCGAAGGTTTCACCTCTTACTACGACGACCTGATGCTGAAACGCTCGGGCGTGATCGATGAGGCCGGATACCTGCGCCTCATCGGCAAGACGGTCACCGCCGTGCGCCGCAACTCGGGGCGGCACAAACAGACGGTGGCCGAGAGTTCGTTCGACGCCTGGACCCGCTATTACAAGCAGGATGAGAATTCGCCGAACGCCCTGGTCAGTTACTACACCAAGGGATCGCTCGTGGCACTGGGCCTGGACTTGACCATACGGCGGGCCACACAGGGGCGACGCAGCCTGGACGATGTCATGCGCCTGCTCTGGCGCCGCTATGGGCGTCGCTTTTTCACTGGCCCCAGACCGGGCCTCGGTGTGCCCGAAGACGCCATCGCCGGGATCATCCACGATGCAACGGGCGTCGACGTGCGCGGCTTCCTTGACCGGCATGTTGAGGGGTGCGACGACGTGCCACTGGAAACGCTGCTCGCCACGCAAGGCTTTGCGCTGGAGGGCAAGGCGAACGAGGGTCGACCATCCCTTGGCATCCGCACCCGCAGCGTCAATGACGAAACCCGCATCGCCACGGCGGACGACGACGGCGCGGCGCACGCGGCGGGCCTGTCGGCGGGCGATCTCCTGACCGCCGTGGACGGCCTGCGCATCACGAACCAGGCCAGCCTGGATCGGGTGCTCGATCGCCATCTGCCCGGCGACTCTGTCACCGTGCATGTTTTCCGTGGTGATGAATTGCGTCACTTCACGGTGACACTGGCCGCGCCCGCGCCGACCGAATACATCGTCACGCGCGCGACCCAGCGGGATTAGCCACGAGGGCCGGCTCTGCCGGCATCATTCCGCGCCGGGAACCTGCGATTGAAACAACGCCCGCCGGTATGCTGTGCGCCCACCAACTCAGCAAGGTAGCAGAAGGGCAAATATATCAGCGATCGGCCTCGATCCTGGCCTGAATGGCCTTGGCGGCCGCGATGCCGTCGGCCATCGCCGTCACCACGCACGGGTGCAGACGCTGCGCCACTTCGCCAATGGCGTACACCAGATGGTGGCTGGTGAGCGTGGTGACCTGATCCGTGGCGATGAAACCATGCTCGCTGCGCCGCAAGTCCAGCGTCTGCGCGAATTCGGCGCAAGGATCCCAGCCATAGAGCACGAGAATCAGATCGAACGCTTCGCCATTCACCGTCCGGGCGCCGGCATCCACGACATAATCGCCAAGCACCACTTGCGCCACCGGCACCTTGCGCACCAGCTGTCGCTGCGCGCGAACCGTCCGCGCGAAGAGTCGCACCGCCGCGGCACCGTGCCCGGTGGCGTACAGCGCATTCTCGAAGGCATTGTCGCCGCCGCCCAGCACCGCCACGCGAAGACCGCGAAAATCCTGCGCCATGATGTGGCGGCCCGGCCCGATCAGCACACCCGGTACGGCATCGCCCGCCCCCGGCAGCGGACGGGCGCGAACCCCCGTGGCCAACACCAGGAAACGGCCTGACAGACTGGCATCACCGGACTGCAGCATCACGGAAACACCCCGTGGCTGCGCCCGTACCCCTCGAACAAAAGACGACAATCGAGGCTCGAGACCCGCCAGCCGCAGGCTCTGGGCCAGATTGTCGGCGATCTGGTCGCCCGTCATGCCCGGCAGACAGGCGTTCCAGTCATCCACATAGGGATTAGCGCGACATAGTCCGCCAATATGATCGGACGCCTCGATCAGCGCGGGAGCAAAGCCCAGGCGAGCCAGCCACACGGCGCACGACACCCCTGCCGGCCCCGCCCCGACGATCACCGCATCGAACACCTGGTCTTGCACCGACATACCGCCACGCGCTCCATATTGCCTGTCTGAATCCCGAAATTGTACCGGGTGGCCCATGCACCTGAATTTTGGAATGCGCGAATCCACCAAACGGCGCGTCGGTCACACTGCCGGCCAAAACGCCCCACATCGCGATCGCACTACAATGGTCGGCAAATCCATCACCGCCAACGCCATGTCAATTCGACGCATATTTTTCTCCCAGCTCGCGCTGGATGCCCGCATTGGAATACTCGAGCACGAGTTGCGTGCCACGCAGCCCTTGCACATCGACGCGGAGTTCGACGTGGACGTGCGGCACAGTGTGCTGGACCAGGACATCCAGACCGTGCTGGACTACCGGCTGCTGCGCGGCGCCATCGTCGACGAATGCACACGCGCCCACGTGAACCTGCTCGAGACCCTCATAGAGCGGGTCGCCGACCGTCTGATGCGCGAATTCCCCGATGTTCTGCGCCTGAAGATCCGCATCAGCAAACCCCTGGCCTTCTCAGACTGCGCCGCGGTGGGCATAGAAATAGAACAGGCCCGCGCGGCCTGAACGCTTTTACCGGACATTCACACCATGCCAGTCGATGCACTGCTTCCCAACGGGGAAGGCACGCCCTCTTCTTCTCGTCGCGCCGATCCCAGGAAGCGGAAGATCGACGACAACAAACTGGCCAAGCGCCTGGTGCGCGAAACGGGCCGCGCCATCGCCGACTTCAACATGATAGAAGACGGCGACAAGGTGATGGTGTGCCTGTCGGGCGGCAAGGATTCGTATAGCCTTCTGGATCTGTTGTTGACGCTGCGCGCGCGGGCGCCGATCAATTTCGACATCGTGGCGGTCAACCTGGACCAGAAGCAGCCTGGATTCCCCGAGCACGTTCTGCCCGACTACCTCACCGCGCTCGGTGTGCCATTCCATATCGAGACGCAGGACACTTATTCGGTGGTCACCCGGGTCATTCCCGAGGGCAAGACCATGTGCTCGCTGTGTTCGCGGCTGCGGCGCGGCATCCTGTACCGGGTGGCGAGCGAATTGGGCGCCACCAAGATCGCCCTGGGCCACCACCGCGACGACATCCTGGGCACGTTCTTCCTCAACCTGTTCTACGGTGGCCGCATGAAGGCCATGCCACCAAAACTTGTGTCCGACGATGGCCGCCACGTGGTCATCCGCCCCCTGGCCTACGTGCCGGAAAAAGACTTGGTGGCCTACGCCCGGCTCAAGCAGTTCCCCATCATCCCCTGCAACCTGTGCGGCTCGCAAGAGAACCTCAAGCGCAAGGAAGTCAGCCGCATGATCGCGGAATGGGACAGGCTGTATCCAGGGCGGTCATGGAACGTGTTCGGATCCCTGTCGCGTGTCGTGACGACGCATCTGATGGACAAGCAATTGTGCGATTTCGCGGGGCTCAAACCGACGGGTGTGGCCGATGCCGGGGGTGACACCGGATTCGACCAAGAAGAATTCCCCGATCTCCCGTTCGTCGCGGGGAGCCGCGACAGCGATGGCGAGACACGCATCCCTGACACTGAATCCGGCATCGAACCCTCCTCTGCCGGATCCAGACCGCGACGGGTCGTCTACATGACAGACCTGCGCCAACACGAGAACGACGCGTCACGCGTGGCGGCGGAGCCTCCCGCTCCACGCTGAAACCGGGCACATCGTTGGATTCCGGGGCGAGCGGGACAATTGCAGGCCTATCGACGCCCCCTTGCGCCGCGAAACGACAGGGCTCCAACGCCAAACGCCGCAGCGGCGATTTCCGGCATGGCCGCTTCTAATCGGTAAACGTCTGGGTACCTTCCCAGCGCGGACCGGGCACGTGGATGCCGAACAGGTCCAGCACCCGCGCCACTGTGTGGTCCACCATTTCGTCCAGCGTGGCGGGATGGTGATAAAAAGCCGGCAGAGGCGGAAACACAATGCCGCCCATTTCAGTGACCGCCGTCATGTTGCGCAGATGCGCCAGATTCAGCGGGGTTTCGCGCACCATCATCACCAGGCGGCGGCGTTCCTTGAGCGTGACGTCGGCCGCGCGGGTGATGAGATTGTCGGACAGGCCGTGCGCGACGGCCGCCAGAGTGCGCATGGAACACGGCACCACCACCATGCCCATGGTGTCGAACCCGCCGCTGGCGAGGCTCGCGCCCACGTCACGAAAACCATGGACGTGATCCGCCAGGGCGTGGACATCGCCCCGCCCCAGGCCCAGTTCATACTTGATATTGAGCACGCCCGCGGGCGACACCACCAGGTGCGTACGCACATCGGTGGCCTCGCGCAGCGCCTTCAACATGCGCACCGCATAGATGGCCCCGGTCGCGCCGGTGATGCCGACAACCAGCCGGCGTTCAGTCGCCATGCGCGGCTGCTCAGGCAACGGCGCCGGCTTCCTTCAGCACGGTGGCCAGTTCGCCGTTGTCGTACATTTCGGACAGAATGTCGGAGCCACCGATGAACTGGCCCGACACATACAACTGGGGAATGGTGGGCCAGTTGGAGTAGTCTTTGATGCCCTGACGCACTTCGTCGTCGTCCAGCACATTGACCGTCACCAGTTTGCTGACACCCGATGCCTGCAGAATCTGGATGGCCCGCCCGGAGAAACCGCACATGGGCATCTGCGCCGTGCCCTTCATGAACAGGACGACGGGGTTGGAGGTAACGGTTTCACGAATAAACTCTTGCACATCGCTCATGGTGATCTCTCATCCAGAAAAGGGAACATCGGGCATCCGACGGGCATGATAAGGTGCCTGCGCCACCCGCGATACGGTGATTTTACGGCGTGGCGGAAGAATCCGCTGGCGCACCGCCGGGGCCTCCCACCACCCCCCCGGAAATCCGCTCGATACCGGCCAGGTCCCGCCGACTCGCCACGCCGCGGAAACCGCTGGCGCGCAGCAGGTCGCGCACCGCGCCGGCCTGGTCCCAGCCATGTTCCACCCACAGCGCGCCACCCTGCCGCAATCGGTGCGGCGCCCCGGCAATGATCGTCCTCAAGGCACCGAGGCCATCGGCCTCGTCGGTCAACGCCCGCCTGGGCTCGAAGCGCAAATCCCCCTCGGCCAGATGCGGGTCGCCGCAGGCAATATAAGGCGGATTGGACAGGATCAGGTCAAAGACCCCACCCGCGCCATGCCCAGCCCCTGGCAGCGCGCCATACCAGTCGCCCTGGTGGAATGTCACACCCGCCTGAAGGCGCTCGGCGTTATTTCGCGCCAGATCCAAGGCCGTCTCGCTACTATCCGTCGCCACGACTCGCGCGTGCGGACACGCCAGGGCCACCGACACCGCGATGGCGCCGCTGCCCGTACCCAGATCCAGCACTCTGGGCGCCACATGCCCCGCGAGTTCCTCGATCGCGGTCTCGACCAGCAACTCGGTATCGGGGCGGGGAATCAATACGCCGGGGACCACGCGGAATTCATGGCCCATGAACTCCCTGAGCCCCACTAGATAAGCCATGGGCTGACCTTCCCGTCTTTGCGCACAGAGCATGCGGAAGCGTTCCGTGTGCCCCGCCGGCACCGCGTCGGTATCGTGGGTGATCAGCCAGACACGTGGCACACCCAGCACATGCTGAAGCAGCATGCGGGCCTCAAGCGAAGGCAGCTCCGCGGCCCGCAACAGGTCGCGTATGCACAGCGGCTCTATCGTCGACACCGCGTCCCCCGCCTATTCCTGCCCCATCGCCGCCAATTGCTCGGCCTGGTGTTCGGCGATCAGCGCACCGGTGAGCTCATCCAGGTTGCCTTCCATGATCTGCTGCAGCTTGTACAGCGTCAGGTTGATGCGGTGGTCTGTCACGCGGCCTTGCGGGTAGTTGTAGGTGCGGATGCGCTCGGATCGATCACCGGAACCCACCAGGCTCTTGCGCTGGGCCGCCTCTTTGCTGTGCTGCGCCTGCTGCTGGCGATCCTTCAGGCGCGCGGCCAGCACCTGCATGGCCTTGTCTTTGTTGCGATGTTGCGAGCGGTCGTCCTGGCATTCCACCACCAGACCTGTGGGCAGGTGCGTGATGCGCACGGCGGAATCCGTCTTGTTGATGTGCTGGCCGCCCGCGCCGCTGGCGCGGAATGTGTCGATGCGCAGGTCGCCCGGGTTGATCACGATGTCCGCCTGCTCGTCGGCCTCGGGCAGGATGGCCACCGTGCAGGCCGACGTATGCACCCGGCCCTGCGTTTCGGTTTCCGGTACACGCTGCACCCGATGCGCGCCCGATTCGAACTTCAGCCGACCGTACACGCCGTCGCCATCGATGCGCGCGATCACTTCCTTGTAGCCGCCCAATTCGGACGGGCTCTCGGACATGAATTCGACCCGCCAGCCGCGCTGCTCGGCGTAGCGCGTGTACATGCGCAGCAAGTCGCCGGAGAACAACGCGCTTTCATCGCCGCCCGTGCCCGCGCGGATTTCCAGGAAAACGCTGCGGCCATCATCGGGATCGCGCGGCAGCAGAAGCACCCGCAGGTCGGCATTGAGCTGCTCGATGCGCGCCCTGCCCAGCTTGAGCTCCTCCTCGGCCATGGCCTTCATGTCGGGATCCGCCAGCATCTCGGTGGCCACCTGGACGTCGGCCTCGGCGCTCGTGTAGGCGCGGAACGCTTCGACCACCGGTTCGAGCTCGGCGCGCTCGCGCGACAGCTTGCGGAATCGATCCATGTCGCCCGCGATATCGGGTTCGGCCAACAGGGCATCGATTTCTATCAAACGGTGGGACAGCTGCTCCAGCCGATTGCGCACGGAACTTTTCATGGGTGGGGAAACGGAAGAAAACGAAAAAGGAGGACAACGGAAAACAGCGGAACCACGGAGCTGCCGGACCAAGCCGGCGAAGCGGCGAGCGCCGCTAACGACGACGATTGGCGTCGGGGAGCAAGCGGGGCAACAGATCGAGCAATTGCGCGCGCTCGTTTTCTTCACTGCGATTGAGCGCGGCAAGCGGGCCGTGCATGTACTTCTGGGTCAGGGCGTGCGCCAATTGTTCGAGCACCTGGTCTACGTCTTCCCCGCGCGCCAGCATGCGCCGCGCCCGTTCGAGCTCGGCCTCGCGCACCTGGTCGGCCGACCTCTGCAACGCGATGATGGCCGGCACGATTTCGCGGCTTTGCAGCCAGTGCATGAAGTTCTGCACCCGCGTCTCGATGATCGCTTCGGCCTGCACAACGGCGGCGCGCCGCGCGTCGGTGCCGCTTTGCACCATGCGACCCAGATCGTCCACGGAATACAGATAAACGTCGGCCAGCCGGCCGACCTCGGGTTCGATGTCGCGCGGCACGGCGAGATCGATCATGACCATGGGCCGGTGGCGCCGCGAGCGCGTGGCCCGTTCCACCATCCCCAGACCGAGAATGGGCAAGGAGCTTGCCGTACAGGATACGATGACGTCGAAATCTGCCATTTTGTCTGGCAGTTCGGATAATTTCATGGTCTTTGCCATGAAACGGCCCGCCAAGACATCGGCGCGCTCGAGCGTGCGGTTGGCCACCGACATGCGCCGCGGATTGAGCGCCGCGAAGTGGGTGGCGCAGAGTTCGATCATTTCGCCGGCGCCGATGAACAGCACGCTGGCCTGGGCCAGGTCACCGAACACCCTTTCAGCCAGCCGCACCGCGGCCGCCGCCATGGACACTGAATGCGCGCCAATGGCGGTCTGGGAGCGAACCTCCTTGGCCACCGAGAACGTGCGCTGGAACAACTGATGCAGCAAAGTGCCCAGCGACCCGGCCTCTTCAGCGGCTCGTACCGCATCTTTCAACTGGCCCAGGATCTGCGGCTCGCCCAGCACCATGGAATCCAGCCCGCTGGCCACCCGGAACGCATGGCGCACGGCCTCGTTGCGTTCATAGCGGTAGAGGTGCGGTTGCAGGCTGCCGGCTTCCATTCGATTGAAGTCCGCCATCCAGGCTGGCAATTGCTCGGACACCGATGGTTCGGCCGCGCAATAGATTTCTGTGCGATTACAGGTCGACAGAATGGCCGCTTCCTTGACTGACGAGCCAAACGCCGAACGCAGGCCGTCAAGCGCTGGCTTGAGCAGGTCAAGCGGCAAGGACACGCGCTCGCGCACCGCGACCGGTGCCGAGACGTGATTCAGGCCGAAAGTCAGGACGTCGACGGACATTTTATGTGTGGATTGACCACTATGAAGCGGCCACAAAGCGCGCATG
>DASTNK010000024.1:0-16494 GCA_035720945.1 Burkholderiaceae bacterium | reverse complement strand
CGCCCGCCCCGAACGTGACGCTGACATAAGCAGGCTGCACGGCCTGCAACTGCTTGGCGGCGCGCGTAAGCCTTTCCTGCGCCGCGATGTCGCGCGGCGGGAAGAATTCCAGGCTTACGGGGCGCCGCGCCGGGCCGCTGTGTGAATCAGGCAGGGACGTGTCTGAGGAAGTCATTGATCATCAAAAAATGAGTGGGGACGCACCGGCTAGTGAATGAGCCGCGACAACAGCCCGGAAATAAAGCTATAGACAATGGCGCCCAGAACGGCCCACCAGAAGCCGCCCACATGAAAGCCTTTCAGGATCGAGCCCGCGAACCAGAACACCAGGGCATTGATGACCAGCAGGAACAGGCCCAGGGTGACAATGGTAATGGGAAATGTAAGCAGGATGAGCACCGGCTTGACCAGCGTGTTGAGCAGGCCCAGCACGAGCGCGGCAATCAGGGCCGACCCGAAGGACGCCACGTTGATCCCCGGCAGTATGTACGCCACGATCAGCAGCGCGACCGCGTTCAGTATCCAGACAAGAATGATTTCCATGAGTCGACCCTCCCTGTGGTGAATCGTCGGCCGCGGCGCTCATGCCGGGCCGCGGCCGATGAGTCGGCAGT
The DNA here is from genome assembly GCA_035720945.1 of Burkholderiaceae bacterium. Classification (GTDB taxonomy): domain Bacteria; phylum Pseudomonadota; class Gammaproteobacteria; order Burkholderiales; family Burkholderiaceae_B; genus SCQX01. The sequence continues at coordinate 15,880 of DASTNK010000024.1, read as the reverse complement.
GATGCATCAATAACGGTAATGACCCGGTTTGTACGGGCCATCGGCCGGCACACCGATGTAGTCCGCCTGGTCAGGACGCAGACGCGTCAGGGACACACCCAGCTTGTTCAAGTGCAGGCGCGCCACTTTTTCGTCCAGATGCTTGGGCAGCACATATACCTGCCCTTTCTTGTAAGCCTCGCCGCGCGTGAAGAGCTCGATCTGGGCGATGGTCTGGTTGGTGAACGACGCCGACATCACAAACGACGGGTGCCCGGTCGCGCAACCCAGGTTCACCAGACGCCCCTTGGCCAGCAGGATGATACGCTTGCCATCGGGGAAAATGACATGATCAACCTGCGGCTTCACTTCTTCCCACTGCAGGTTCTCGATCGAGGCCACATCGATTTCGTTGTCGAAGTGCCCGATGTTGCAAACGATGGCCTGGTCTTTCATGCGATCCATGTGCCCGCGCGTAATCACATGATAATTGCCCGTGCACGTGACGAAAATGTCGGCCTTGTCGGCCACGTCGTCGAGCGTCACCACCTTGTAGCCTTCCATGGACGCCTGCAACGCGCAGATGGGATCGATTTCCGTCACCCACACCTGGGCCCGCAACGCCGACAACGCCTGCGCGCAGCCCTTGCCCACATCACCGAACCCGCAGACCACCGCGACCTTGCCCGCCACCATGACATCCGTCGCGCGCTTGATGCCGTCGACCAGCGACTCACGGCAACCATACAGATTGTCGAACTTCGACTTCGTGACTGAATCGTTCACGTTGATCGCCGGCACCGCCAGTTCACCCTTCTGCGACATCTGGTACAGACGATGCACCCCGGTGGTGGTCTCTTCCGTGACCCCGCGAATCTGCGCCAGACGGCGGGAATACCATGTCGAATCCACCGCCAGACGCTCGCGGATCGCCGCGAACAACACACGCTCTTCCTCGCCGTTCGGTTTGTCGAGCACGGCCGGATTCGATTCAGCCTTCGTGCCCAGATGCAGCAACAGCGTCGCGTCGCCGCCGTCATCCAGGATCATGTTGGCCGATGAGCCTTCGGGCCATTCGAAAATCTTGTGCGTGTACCGCCAGTAATCAACCAGGGTCTCGCCCTTGACCGCGAACACCGGATTGCCACCGGCCGCGATCGCCGCCGCCGCGTGGTCCTGGGTCGAGAAAATATTGCACGATGCCCAGCGCACCTCGGCGCCCAGCGCCACCAGCGTTTCGATCAACACCGCGGTCTGGATGGTCATGTGCAGACTGCCGGCGATGCGCGCACCCTTCAGCGGCTGCGCCGAGGCATATTCCTCGCGCGTGGCCATCAGCCCCGGCATTTCGGTTTCGGCGATCGCGATCTCGCGCCGCCCGAAATCAGCCAGGCCGATGTCGGCAATCTTGTAGTCGGAAAAAACGGTATCGGTAACTGTGTTCATGGGTCTTTCTCCAAGACCCGCAATGCGGACGCATGAACACGAACCTGCCCATCGCCACCCGCCCCGCGGGAAATGATGAGCGCCGTTCAAAAGAGACAGTCCTGAGCCTAGCGGGGTTCAAAGCAGGGCCAAACAGCCCTCGCACGCCCGTCGCAGCGCCCCTCAGGAAAACCACAATTGTAGCGTAACTATCAGACCTGTGAGCCAGCAAGAACGCCTCTCACACACCCGCTGACCGCCCGCCGAACTCCACTTCGCCAGCCCGCACAAAGCCTTCGCCAGCCCCCACAAAGAGGTGAGGGCGGGTGGCCTGTGCCGGGCCGACTTTGTCGCAAGCCGGCCAGACGGCTCAGTGCGGGGAGGCAAGGGAGCGACTGTTTGAGCGGGACGCCTGCGATCAGCCCAGTGGGCTGATCGCCCCGCGAGTTTCGCGACCGCCCCGCGCTGAACCGTCTGGCCGGGAAGTCCGGCACAGCCGGACCGCAGCGACGGAGGCCCGGCACAGGCCACCCGCCCGCACCGGCTAAAGAACGCAACCTGCGGCATCAAGGAAGATGAAGCCACCCTACCGCCTCCGAGGATACCCCTCCGCCCGGATGCGCTCCCAGACGCGCCGTTTTTCATCGTCGCTCATGAACACCCAGTTCGCCACCTCCATGACCGTGCGCCCACACCCCCGGCACACATCATCGTAAAGCGTCGAACACAGCGCCACACACGGAGAGTCGGTCCGCTCCAGACTGCGGCTGCCATCGCGGTCGCCGGCACCCCCGACACTCCCTGCGCCCGGCGCCCCATCGACCGACTCCCCGCGCTCCGCCATGACCCACATCCCCCACGCTCAAAACGACAGCGGGGGCATGCAAACGACACCGCCCGCATGCCCCCGCCGACACACACCGATATCAGGCCGCCTTCTTCAGCACCTGAACCTTGTCGGTCGCCTCCCAGCTGAACTCAGGCTCCGACCGACCGAAGTGCCCATATGCCGCCGTCTTCGCATAGATGGGGCGCAACAGATCCAGCATATTGATGATCCCCTTCGGACGCAGATCGAAATGCTCGCGCACCAGACGCGCGATCTGATCATCGGGGATCACCCCCGTGCCCTCCGTGTACACCGTGATGTTGATGGGTTCGGCCACCCCGATGGCATAACTGACCTGCACCTGGCACTGACGCGCCAGACCCGCCGCGACGATGTTCTTCGCCACATAGCGTGCCGCATATGCCGCCGAACGATCCACCTTCGACGGATCCTTGCCCGAGAACGCCCCGCCACCGTGCGGGCACGCGCCGCCGTACGTATCGACAATGATCTTGCGCCCCGTCAGCCCGCAGTCGCCCTGCGGGCCGCCGATGACGAACTTCCCGGTGGGATTCACCAGATACTTCGTCTTGGGCGTAACCAGCCCATTGGGGAAGCACGGCTTGATGATCTCTTCGATCACCGCCTCGTGGATGTCTTTTTGCGAAATTTCTTCCGCATGCTGCGTGGACAACACCACCGTATCGACCTCGGCCGGCTTGCCGTTGACATAACGGAACGTGACCTGGGACTTGGCATCGGGGCGCAACCACGGCAGGCGGCCGTCCTTGCGCAGTTCGCTTTGGCGCTGCACCAGGCGGTGCGCGTACCAGATGGGCGCCGGCATCAGGTCGGGGGTTTCGTCGCACGCATAGCCGAACATCAGGCCCTGGTCGCCCGCGCCCTGGTTCAGGATTTCTTCGGCGGTGCGGTCGACCCCCTGGGCGATGTCGGGCGATTGCTTGTCGTACGCGACCAGCACCGCGCAACCCTTGTAGTCGATACCGTAGTCGGTGTTGTCGTACCCGATGCGCTTGATGGTGTCGCGCGCGACCTGGATATAATCCACGTTCGCCGTCGTGGTGATTTCGCCCGCCAGCACCACCAGCCCGGTGTTGCACAGCGTTTCGGCCGCGACGCGGGAATTCGGGTCTTGCGTGAAAATGGCGTCGAGAATGGCGTCAGAGATTTGATCGGCCACCTTGTCGGGATGGCCCTCCGAGACGGATTCGGAAGTGAAGAGAAAATCGTTGTTGGCCACGAGAAGTCGTCCTTGATTGCCGCTGGTCACCCAGCCTTAAGGTTGAACAAAACGCGTTGCACCCAAGACCAATACGGCAATTCGAATCAAGGCGCGACGCTTTAGCAGTTTTTGACAGTAGGGCCGGCGGGCCATCCCGTCATCGCTCCGCAAGTTGTCGGTTAACTCAGCGATACCTGGTATTTTAAGCGAAAATAGCCCGGCGCACTTGATTACGTTATTTCCACGAGGAATATGCCCGCCCATGCTGCTGTTTCTGTTCCGCCTGTTGGCCTGCGTGCCGCTGCCGCTCCTGCATGGCGTGGGGCGCATCGGCGGGCGGATCGTCTACGCCTTGCCCGGCAAATACCGCCGCCGCCTGCGTGACAACGCCCGGCAGGCCGGCTATTCCGATGCCGTGTTCGCACGGCGGGCCGCCGCCCAGACCGGCGCCATGATCATGGAATTGCCCAAAGTGTGGCTGCGCACGGAACAGTGCCTGGACAAGATCATCGCCGGCGATGACGACATGGCGATCGTGGCGGATGCCGTCGCGCAGGGACGCGGCGTCCTGTGCCTGACACCCCACCTGGGCGGCTTCGAAATCGCCGCCCGTTACATGGCCGCCGTCCACGGCCCCATGACCGTCATGTTCCGCCCGCCGCGCAAAAACATGCTCAGGCCCATCATGGAACAGGGGCGCAACAGCGCCACACTGAACGCGGTGCCGGCCAACATGAAAGGGGTTCGCGAATTCGTGCGCGCCCTGCGGCGCGGCGGCGTGGTCGGCCTGTTGCCAGACCAGGCCCCGAGCAGTGGCGAGGGGGTCTGGGTGCCATTCTTTGGTCGACCCGCCTACACCATGACCCTGCCGGGAAAACTCGCCGCCCAGACGCACGTGCCCGTCATCGCCGCCGCCGGCGAACGCTTGCCGCACGGACGTGGGTGGCGCATACACGTCGTACGCCTGCCCGAGCCGCTGCCCGCCGACCCTGATCACCAAGCCGCGCTCGTGAACCAGACCATGGAAGCGCTGATACGGCGCATGCCCGACCAATATCTCTGGGGTTACAACCGCTACAAGCAACCCAAAGGCGCGCCGCCGCCTCCGCCTTCGACATGACGTTCAGCAAACTCCCTGTGTTACGTGGCGTGTTCTCGTATTTCGGACACTGCGCCACGCCAGCGCGCCTGCGCTGGGGGCGCCTGCTGGGCTGGCTCGCGCCGCGCCTGCTGCGCTCGCGCGTCCGGGTGGTGCGCATCAACCTGAAACTCTGCTTTCCCCATCTTCCCGCATCCGACATCGATGCTCTGATACATCGCCACTTCCGACTGCTGGGGCAATCAGTCATAGACCGGGGCCTGTGCTGGTTCGGGCCGCGCCAGGCCATCCTGGACACGGTGCGGATCTCCGGACTGGAGCACCTGGAAAACCTGTTGCGGGACGAAACGCCCATCATCCTGCTGGCGCCCCACTTCATAGGCCTGGATGCCGCCGCCACGCGACTGACCTTGTTCCTGAAGGAATCCGCCACGCTTTATACGCCGCAAAGCGACCCCGACGTCGACCGCCTCGTGCGCGAGGGGCGCGGGCGTTTCAACCAGGTACACCTGATCAGCCGCCAGGACGGCGTACGCGGACTCATCCGCCACCTGCGGCGCGGCATTCCCGTCTATTACCTGCCAGACATGGACTTCGGCCGTGATGGCGCGATCTTCCCGCCATTCTTCGGCGTGCCGGCGGCCACGCTCACGACCACGGCACAGATCGCCGGCGCGTGGAAGGCGGCCGTGGTGCCCATCGTCAGCCGCCTGGACCTGGGCACCGGCCGTTACCATGTAGACGTCCTGGAGCCTCTCGACGCCTTCCCAGGTGACGATGGCCTGGAAGTGGCGACCGCCAGGCTGAACCGCGTGATCGAATCCTGGGTGCGGTCCGATCCAGCCCAGTATTACTGGGTCCATCGGCGATTCAAGACACGCCCCATCGAAGGTGAGCCGAAATTCTATTGAGATTGGGCGATAATCTCGACATGAACTGGAATTTCACCAAGATGCAGGGCGCCGGCAACGACTTTGTCGTGCTCGATGGCGTGCGCCAGAATATCGACATGACGCCGGAACGCGCACGCGCGCTGGCGGACCGCCACTTCGGCATCGGCGCCGATCAGATATTGCTGGTCGAGTCCCCCTCGCATCCCGACGCCGATTTCCGCTACCGTATCTTCAACGCCGATGGCGGTGAAGTCGAACACTGCGGCAACGGCGCCCGTTGTTTCGTGCGCTTCGTCCATGACCAGGGCCTCTCGGGCCGCAACCCGTTGCGCGCCGAGATCCACACCGGCCTGATCACGCTCAATCAAGACACGCTGGGTCACGTCGATGTCGAGATGGGCCACACCAGTTTCAACCCCGACGACGTTGCCTTCGACACAAGCGGCCTGGCGTCGCGGGCCGAGGGCCAGGACACACTGTGGGCACTTCCTCTCGATGGCCACGGCAGTGTCGATGTTTCCTTGGTGGCCATTTCGAATCCGCACGCCGTGCAAGTCGTTGACGACGTCCAGGCCGCGCCGGTCGCGATCGTGGGGCCACTGATCGAATCGCACCCTCGTTTCGCCAATCGCGTCAACGCCGGATTCATGCAAGTGCTCGACCGGCACACCATTGCATTGCGCGTCTACGAACGCGGCGCGGGCGAAACCCTGGCCTGTGGCACCGGCGCCTGCGCCGCCGTGGCCGCGGGCATACGCCGCGGCCTGCTTGACAGCCCGGTGCGGGTGCATACCCGGGGCGGCGACCTGAGCGTCGCATGGAATGGCGAGCGCGTCGTCATGTCCGGCCCGGCGGTCTCGGTCTTTTCGGGCCAGGTCGACGTGGACGCCCTTCTCGCAACGCAACCCAAGGACACGCCCCAGCCATGAGCGACGTCAGTTTCACCGCCCAGGATATCGCCGACTTCCTGCTGGCCAACCCCGAATTCTTCCAGGACCACGCCGATCTGTTCGCCAATCTGCGCGTGCCCCATCCCCATGAGACACGCGCCATATCTCTCGGTGAACGCCAGATTCTGACTCTGCGCACCCGCGCCAAGGATCTGGAATGGAAACTGGCCGGGCTCATGCACAACGCCACCAGCAACGAGAAGATCAGCACTGCGCTCAATACCTGGTGCCGCCACATGCTGGCCGAACCCGACGCCACAGTGCTGCCCGCGCACATGGTGCGTGGATTGTCCGACCTGTTCGATCTGCCGACCATCGCACTGCGCCTGTGGAACCTGCCGGGGTTGGTCGACAGCGAGTTCACCCAGGACGTCACCGAATCGGCCAGGCAATACGCCCAGGCACTGACCCGGCCGTATTGCGGTCCGCTGGACGGGCAGGAGGCCGCGGCTTGGCTGGGTTCCGTCCCCGCCTCGCTGGCCATCGTGGCCCTGCGCCCCGACGCCTCGCACGACACGCTGGGCCTGCTGGTGCTGGGCTCGGATGACCCGGACCGATTCACGCCCGACATGTCCACCGATTTCCTGCAAATCATCAACGGGCTGGCCAGCGCCAGCCTGCTGCGCCTGAAGGCCCTCCCTTAATGTCCTGAATTGGAAATTCGGTGAATAAGTCGAGCGGAAAGCAGGCGCTGTGAATCGGGGTTGGATGCACGACGTAGCCCATCTGACTGTGCCTTTTGATTGGTTCGCGCACTCAAACCGGACGCATGGGCTTTCAGGCACGGGCGGCCAGAACGTGGCCGGCCATTTCCGCGAATCCGTCGCCATAGGCCGTCTGGCACACCCACCGGGGCTTATGGACCAGGGCGTCGAGATGCGGCGCGATATTGGCCACGCCGAAACTCAGCGTGCTCGCGCCGAACAGGGTTTCATCATTCGGCGCATCGCCAATGAACAGGACGCGCCCGGCCCGTTCTTCTTTCGAAGATATGCCGAAATCTTCCGCCAGGACATGGCTCGCCATGCTGGCTTTGTCGTGATCACCGAACCACGCGTTCACATGGATGGAACTGGCGCGCGCCCTGGCGCCCGCATTCTGGAAAACATCGATGATGGTCTGCACGCTTTCAGGTGGCAGCGCCGCGATATCCTGTGCGTGGTCCACCGCCACGTCCACTAGGCGATAGTCCTGGTCAGCCGCCATGCGCGCCGCCGGCACAGCTTCCAGCGCGCGCCGGGCGACCTCGAGCAGGCGCCGCTGATCGGCGCGCAGTTCATCCAGCGGCCGCACAAAATAACGTTCCAACGCGCCACCCTGCCGCAGGCTGAACCGGAACGCCCCACTTTCCCCGATGACCGCAGCGACCGGCCAGGCGCGCACGATGTGATCGCACCAGCCCGCGCAGCCACCCGTCACGGGCACCACCCGAACGCCCGCCTGCGCCAGACGCGCCATCGCATCCAGCGTACGCGCGGACAACCGGCCCTTGTGCGTCAAGGTGTCGTCGACATCCGTCAGGATGACGTCGACCCGAGACAGTAGTGGAAGATCCGAAGGGGCGAACCGGGACATGCGGGCTCCAAGAAACGGGGTGGGCAGGGTGAAATGGCTGATTTTAATGCGCGGGTGCCGACCGATCAGTTGCCCGCCGGGAAAGAAGAGGATGATTTCGGACCAAGGCCGCCCCATATCAGCCCGTCTGAATTTTTTCGCCGCCACCTCTCTTTGAACCGCGACTTCAAGCAACGAGGATTCGCCACACAGGCACAGACGCGAGAACGTCATGGCACACCGACTGAACTACACTGCACACAGAACCGACATACAGCCGACGACATGCCCTCTGTGCACGCACTGCCCGCTCCCATGGAGCAATGGCTGGCCCATCTGCTGACCCAGCGACGCTATTCCGTCCACACAGTGGACGGCTACCGCCACGATTTGCTCCACCTCGTCGCCTGTCATCCTGACACGGCGCTGGAACGCTACACGGAAAGCCATATCCGCCAGGCCTTGGCCCGCTTGCACGCGCAAGGCGGCAAGCCGCGCAGCCTGGCGCGCGCGCTCGCAGCCTGGCGCGGCTTCTTCCAGTGGTGGGCGCCCGGCGCCGGGATGGCCAGCAATCCGGCGTCCGGGGTACGGGCACCCAAGATACCCCGCAGCCTGCCCAAGGCCTTGTCGGTGGAGCAAGTCCAGGTGCTGCTCGATCGCCCCGGCCAACCTCATTCGGATTCCATCGCTGAATGCCGCGACCAGGCTATGTTCGAGATCCTGTATTCCAGCGGGTTGCGCCTGGCGGAACTGGTCGGCCTGGACTGGCGCTACGTGCGGGAGGCCGGCTACGAATCCCATAGCTGGATCCAGCTCGACGAAGGCGAGGCCACCGTGCGTGGGAAAGGCGGCAAGACACGCAGTGTGCTGCTGGGGTCCAAGGCCGTCGAGGCCACACGGCAATGGCTGGCCCGGCGCGACCAATTGCCGGTGGCGGGAGACCCGGACAGTGGCGCCGCCCTGTTCCTGGGCATGCGCGGTCGCCGCATCGCCGCGCGCGTCGTGCAGAAACAACTGGATCAACTGGCCGTGCGCGCCGGCCTGCCGGTGCACGTCCACCCGCATGGGCTGCGCCACAGCTTCGCCAGCCACATGCTGCAATCGGCGCAAGACCTTCGCGCCGTCCAGGAAATGCTGGGGCACGCCAATATCTCGACCACGCAAATCTATACGCGGCTCGACTTCCAGCATCTGGCCAGCGTCTACGACAAGGCGCACCCGCGCGCCAACCGCCGCAAGCGCGACTGAGTTAATGTTATGTTATAACATTAACATTATTGGGGGCTGGCAGGCACAATAATCCCTCTTGTCGGCCATGCCTAGTGTCCTGTTTTCCCCTTCCCTTGCCCTATCCGCCATGCCTGGACATCACACCGCCTCGTCCCAAAAGCTCGCCGACAAGCTCGGCACGGCGGAAGCCCTTTGCGAGCAACGCGGCAAACGCCTCACGCCCATCCGGCGCAAGGTGCTGGAGATTCTGTTGCGGCGTCGCCGCAGTCTGAAGGCCTACGAATTGCTCGAAGAAATTCGCGCGGAGCAGCCCGGGGCGGTGCCTCCCACCGTATACCGCGCCCTGGACTTCTTGGTCGAGGAGGGGCTGGTCCATCGTCTGGATGCGGTCAACGCCTGGGCCGCCTGCCTGGACGCGGCGGGCGAGCCCCATGACCTGCTTATCGTGTGCACGCATTGCGGCGCCGTGGCCGAGCTCAGCGACCCAATCCTCAGCCGTGAGCTGGCCGAACGCGTGGCCGGCACCGGATTCGTTCTGGCGGGCCACGAAACAGAGTTGCGCGCGCTGTGCCGGCAATGTCTGGAACGCGGCGCGGCGGCGCACGACCACCCCCATCCGCATTAGCCATTCAGGGGTAATTAGTCTATATTCATTGACGAATCGCAGTGTCGCGCGCGCCGAACAGCCCGTTTGACGCGTGTTTGCCCTAAATGGCGGGCTGTGATGTAATCGCACGTTGAATTTTATGCGCGGTGTCGAATGAAATGACTGTCGCCATGTCAAATACGTAACCCAGGAATGCGGGCTTCGCGTGCCCGCGGCACCTGGAAACGATGCGACATCTGTTTCGTCGCCGCGCCAGGCGAGGCTCTGAATGAACGCAGTATCCAAGAATAAAATGGTGCCGGTCACGGTGCTGACCGGCTTTCTGGGCGCGGGCAAGACCACGCTGCTCAAGCGCATTCTTTCCGAATACCACGGCCAGCGCATCGCCGTCATCGAAAACGAGTTCGGACCCGAAAGCATCGACAACGACCTGCTGGTCCAGGACAGCGACGAGCAGATCATCGAGCTCAGCAACGGCTGCGTCTGCTGCACCATCCGGGGCGACCTGATGCGCACGTTGCGCGACATGAGCGAACGGCGCGAAGCAGGCACCCTCATCTTCGAGCGCGTCATCATCGAAACCACCGGCATGGCCAACCCTGGCCCCGTTTGCCAGACGTTCTTCATGGACGACGAAATCGCCGACTACTATCGGCTCGACGCCGTCATCACCATCGTCGACGCCAAGCATGGCATGGAGACCCTGGACAAGCAGGAAGAATCACAAAAGCAGGTCGGGTTCGCCGACAAGCTTCTGGTTTCCAAGAAAGACCTGGTCAACGACGCCGACTACCAGGCGCTGCGGGCTCGGCTGGTGCGCATCAACCCGCGCGCCTCGATCACGCCGGTCAACTTCGGCGACACTGACCTCCATGCGCTGCTGGACATCAGCGGTTTCAACCTCAACACCATTCTCGACATCGACCCGGAATTCCTGGCCGATGAGCACCCCGACGCCCGCCACGATCATGATCACCACGACCATGACCATGACCATGACGGCGACGACGATCACGATCACCACGATGGCCACGGCCACCATGACCATCATCACGCCCACCACGACGACAGCATCGGCGCTTTCCTGTTCCGCTCTGATCGGCCGTTCGACCCCGAGCGCCTGGAAGAATTCCTGGGCGGCATCGTCCAGGTCTACGGCCCCGATCTGCTGCGCTACAAGGGTATCCTGTTCCTCAAGGGTATCAACCGCCGCATGCTGTTCCAGGGGGTGCACATGATGATGGGCGCGGAACCGGGCAAGGCGTGGCTATCAAGTGAAAAACCCAATACCCGGATGGTTTTCATCGGTCGTAAACTCCCGAAGGAAATTTTCACGAGGGGTCTGGAGCAATGCCTGGCCTGACTACAAGGCGACGGCCATCTTCGGCCACCCACATTCAGGACACACGCAGGGACAAGCAGCACGATACACAATAAAGGGGTACATCATGGCAGGCAAATCCGCAGCCACTAAAGTTCACAGCCAGTTGCTGACAGAAAAAGAAATTCTGGCAATGCCCGAATCCGACTATATGAACGAAGCCCAGCTTGCGTTCTTCCGGGACCGTCTCAAGCAGTTGGAGCAAAGCATCCTGAACAACGCGGGGGCCACCACCGAGAACCTGCGCGAGACCCAGTTCGTGCCCGACCCCGCCGATCGGGCCACGATCGAAGAGGAACACGCCCTGGAACTGCGCACGCGCGACCGCGAGCGCAAGCTGCTCAAGAAAGTGCAGCAGTCCATCACCCGCATCGACTCAGGGGAATACGGCTGGTGCGAAGAAACCGGAGAACCCATAGGCATTGCGCGCCTGCTGGCCCGCCCCACCGCCACCTTGTCCCTGGAAGCCCAGGAACGGCGTGAAATGCGGCAAAAACTCTACGGGGACTGATCCGGCGGCGCGCTCCATGCCTTGAACTTTCAGAATCCGCCCCCATCTGAATGGTTCAAAGGAAGAAATCCATGGAACAATTTCACGCCACCACCATCATCTGCGTCCGCCGCGGCGACCAGGTCGCCCTGGGGGGCGACGGTCAGGTCACCCTGGGCAATATCGTCATCAAGGGTACGGCCCGGAAAATCCGCCGCCTGTACCACGATAAAGTCCTTGCCGGTTTCGCCGGCGCCACGGCCGACGCCTTCACCCTGCAGGAACGCTTCGAGGCCAAGCTGGAGAAACATCAGGGCCACCTGATGCGCGCCGCGGTGGAGCTCACACGTGACTGGCGCACCGACCGCGTCCTGCGGCGCCTTGAAGCCATGCTTATTGTGGCCGATCGCGAACACACCCTGGTCCTGACCGGCACCGGTGACGTGCTCGAGCCCGAGCACGGCCTGGCGGCCATTGGCTCTGGCGGCGCCTATGCGCAATCGGCGGCGCGCGCACTGCTGGACAACACCGACCTGCCACCAGCCGACATCGTGAAGAAGTCACTGGAGATCGCCGGCGATCTCTGCATCTACACGAACCAGAACCACATCGTCGAAACCCTGTAGCAATACGCCTGGACCGCCCAATCATCATGTCAGCCTCTACCATGACACCCGGGGAAATCGTCTCCGAACTCGACAAGAACATCATCGGGCAGGATCGCGCCAAGCGTTCGGTGGCCATCGCCCTGCGCAACCGGTGGCGACGCCAACAGGTGCCCGAACCCTTGCGCAACGAGATCGTGCCCAAGAACATCCTCATGATCGGGCCCACCGGCGTGGGCAAGACCGAAATCGCCCGGCGTCTGGCCAAGTTGGCGAACGCGCCGTTCATCAAGATCGAGGCCACCAAGTTCACCGAAGTGGGCTATGTGGGGCGCGATGTGGACACCATCGTGCGCGACCTGGTCGACATTTCCATCAAACAAACGCGTGAAGTCGAGACCCGGCGTGTACGCACCCAGGCCGAGGACGCCGCCGAAGACCGCATTCTGGACGTGCTGGTATCACCGCCGCGCAACGCCCAGGGCGAACCCCAGCGCGAAGAGAACGCGGCGCGCCAGACGTTCCGCAAGCGCCTGCGCGAGGGCAAGCTCGACAGTATGGAAATCGAGATCGAAGTCGCCCAGCCCGCGGCGCAGATGGAGATCATGGCGCCCCCCGGCATGGAGGAAATGACCGAACAGCTCAAAGGCATGTTCGCCGGCATCGGGCGCGACAAGAAAAAGCACCGCAAGATCACCGTCAAGGAAGCCTTCCGGCTGCTGACGGAAGAAGAGGCGTCACGCCGCATCAACGAAGAAGACCTGCGCACGACGGCCATCGCCAACGCCGAGCAGAACGGCATCGTTTTCCTGGATGAAATCGACAAGATCGCCTCGCGCCAGGAGCATTCGGGCGGCGATGTGTCGCGGCAAGGTGTCCAGCGCGATCTGCTGCCGCTGGTCGAGGGCACCACGGTCAACACCAAGTACGGCATGGTGCACACCGACCACATCCTGTTCATCGCCTCGGGGGCGTTCCATTTGTCGCGGCCGTCGGATCTCATTCCCGAACTGCAGGGCCGCTTCCCCATCCGGGTCGAACTCGACTCCCTGTCGGCGGATGACTTCGTGAGCATCCTCAGCAAAACCGATTCGTCGCTGACCAAACAGTACTGCGCGTTGCTGGCAACGGAGGAAGTCACCCTGGACTTCCAGGAAGACGGCATACAGCGTATTGCGGAAATCGCGTTCGACGTCAACGAGCGCACCGAGAACATCGGTGCGCGCCGACTCTACACGGTGATGGAGCGGCTGCTGGAAGACCTGTCGTACAACGCGGCGTCGCATGGCGCGAAGACCATCACCATAGACGCCGCCTACGTCAACGATAAACTCGAGGAAGCCGCCGCCAACCAGGATCTCGCGCGGTACGTGCTGTAGGGCGTCGCCAAACACGCTCTCCGTGCAGACCTCTCGTGGCGAACGGCTTCGACGCCGGTCGCCACGGGTTCTGGCAACGCCCTATTTCTTGATGCTGACGATCACATACTGATTGTTTTCACGCTTGGCTGTGAAGGTGACCTGGTCGCCCGGCTTGATGCCGGCGAGCAATGACGGAGCGGCGTGGTACACCAGGGTCATGGCCGGCAGGCCAAGATCGGCGATGGCGCCATGCTTGATGGCGATTTTTCCCGCGGCCGCATCCACGCGGCGCACCTGGCCCGAGGCGGTTGCCTGCTGCGCCAAGGCGGCTGTCGAATACACCGATGTGACGGCCAATGCCGCCGTCAAAGCCTGCTGCCATCGATGGGTAGTGGTCATGAAGCGTACTCCTGTCTACAACAACGGCCACCCCGAGAGGGCTGCCGCGCGCCGTATCGGTGCGGGTGCCAGCCTATAATGAGAAGTTCTCTGGACAAGCCACCGCGCCAACCGAATACGGCTTCGATACGGTGGTTTGATGCTCACCGCATCGATATGGTTCCCTCAAGCATACCCCCAAATCACCAGGAAAGAAGTTGTCCGACGTAAACAGCCATTACCAGTTGCGGCCCATCTGTGAAGCAGACATCCCCCAGGTGTTGGACCTGATGCGCGAGATGGCCGAATTCGAGAAACTGACGGATATTTTCCACGCCACGGAAGCCAGTCTGCATCGCAGCTTCTTCGGCCCGCAACCCGCGGCCAATGGCCTGATCGCCCACACGCTGGACGACCCCGCCGTACCTGTGGCCTACATCATGTGGTTCCACAACTACTCCAGCTTCCTGGACAAACGCGGACTGTATCTGGAGGACATCTACGTTCAGCCCGCGCATCGCGGCCGGGGACTGGGTGGACTGGCTCTCAAGCACCTGGCCCGGCTGGCCATCGCACTGGATTGCGGCCGCTTCGAATGGACGGTGCTGGACTGGAACCAGAACGCCATCGATTTCTACGTGCGTCATGGCGCCACGATTTTGCACGACTGGCGTGTCGCCCGTGTCACGGGCGACGCCCTGCGGGCGCTGGCCGAGATGCCCGACTGATACCGGTTGCAACGGGCCTCACGCCAAACCACACGACTCCCACCCTCGATCAACAGGCGCCGCGCGCGCGTCTTCACGGAACCAGACCATGTCGATACGGCTTTCCATCATCACCACCCGCACCGGTGACGCCGGCGTCACCGGCCTGGCCGATGGCAGCCGCCTGGACAAGGATGCCCCGCGCATCGTGGCCCTGGGCGACGTGGACGAACTCAACAGCGTCATCGGGTTGTGGCGCACAGAATCACTTCCTGATGGCCTGGACGACATGCTGGGCGACATCCAGAACGATCTGTTCGATCTAGGCGCCGAGCTCTGCTGGCCTGGCCACGCGGCAGTGTCGCCCGAACGCGTCGCCTGGCTGGACGAGGCCATACGGCGCCACAATGAAGGGCTTGCGCCGCTGACGGAATTCATTCTGCCAGGCGGCACGCGCGGCGCGGCGCTGGCCCATCTGGCACGCACCACGTGCCGCCGCGCCGAACGCGCCGTGGTGGCGCTGCACCACAGTGAACCCGTCGGCGAGCCGCTGCGCCAGTATCTGAATCGGCTGTCGGATCTGTGCTTCGTGCTGGCCAGGGTGCTGAACAAGGCTGCGGGACACGCCGACGCGCTCTGGCGCAAGCCTGGAGGCCAACCCGCCGAAGCGCCCGCGGATACCGACGGCTGATGTGCCGTTTGGTTCGCCGCAGTGAAACGCTGCCGCAATGGCTTGCAATGCGGCCACAATAAGCGGCACGGCCATCAGATTGCCGGCATCACTTTGAACCGGCATCGGAACTTTCAGACACCAAAGGAAGTCTCTACAGAGAGAGAAGTATCGGGGAAAGGGGTTTCCCCGCGCACGCGCCCGTTTTGGACCGTGCGGCATCGCCACCGTTCCGGGGCGCGTCGCCGCCTTGGGACACCGCAGATCAAAGGCGCTCAAATGACAGAAATAGAACAAACCCTTTCGTCGTCTTCCCACACAATGGTCACCGCCGACCATCACCGGCGCCTCCTCCTTGGCGCCGCCTCGGCCCTGGGCGCAGTCGGCGTCGTCGCGACTGCCGTGCCATTCGTCGAGTCCATGCTGCCCAGCGAGCGCACCAAAGTCGCCGCCGGCCCGGTGGATATCGACATCGGCGG
>DASTNK010000023.1:0-16973 GCA_035720945.1 Burkholderiaceae bacterium | reverse complement strand
CTTCAAGAACCGGGGGGTGCAGGCCCTGCTGGACGCGGTCATCGACTATCTGCCATCGCCAGTGGACATCCCGCCGGTGGCGGGGCACGACGAGCAAGACAAGCCCGTCTTGCGCCACGCCCGCGACGACGAGCCGTTCTCAGCCCTGGCGTTCAAGATCATGACCGATCCGTTCGTCGGCCATCTGACGTTCTTCCGGGTGTATTCGGGGGTGATGCGTTCGGGCGATGCGGTCTACAACTCGGTCAAGGGCAAGAAGGAGCGTGTCGGGCGTCTGTTGCAGATGCACGCCAACCATCGCAGCGAGCTCACCGAGGTCGAGGCCGGTGACATCGCGGCGGCGGTGGGGTTGAAAGAAGTCACCACGGGCGAAACCCTGTGCGATCCAGCGCATGTCATCACGCTGGAGCGCATGGTGTTCCCCGAGCCGGTCATTTCCCAGGCGGTGGAGCCCAAAACCAAGACGGATCAGGAAAAAATGAGCCTGGCGCTCAACCGTCTGGCGCAGGAGGACCCCTCGTTCCGGGTCAGCTCCGACGAGGAATCCGGCCAGACCATCATTTCCGGCATGGGCGAACTGCACCTGGAGGTGTTGGTGGAACGCATGCGCCGCGAGTTCGGGGTGGAGGCCACCGTGGGCAAGCCACAAGTGGCGTTCCGGGAAACCATACGCAAGACCTGCGAATCCAGCGAGGGCAAGTTCATCAAACAATCAGGCGGACGTGGTCAGTACGGCCATGTCGAACTCAAGCTCGAACCTCTGCCGCCCGGAACCGGGTTCCAGTTCGTCGATGCGATCAAGGGTGGCGTCGTGCCGCGCGAATTCATCCCGGCGGTCGAGAAAGGCATCGTCGACACCTTGCCGTCCGGGGTGCTGGCGGGCTACCCCGTGGTCGATGTCAAGGCCACCTTGTTCTTCGGCTCGTACCACGACGTGGATTCCAACGAAAACGCGTTCCGCATGGCCGCTTCCATTGCCTTCAAGGACGGCTGCCGCAAGGCGGGGCCGGTGTTGCTTGAACCCATGATGGCGGTCGAGGTCGAGACACCTGAGGAAAACATGGGGGACGTCATGGGCGACCTGTCGTCGCGGCGCGGCCAGATCCAGGGCGTGGACGATATTCCCGGCGGGGCCGGCAAGGCCATCCGCGCCGAGGTGCCGCTGGCGGAGATGTTCGGCTATTCGACCACCTTGCGTTCCCTGTCGCAGGGCCGCGCCACCTACACGATGGAGTTCCGCCATTACAGCGAGGCGCCGCAGAACGTGGCCGAGGCCGTGATCGCGTCCAGGAAAGTGGGGTCGTAAACACGGTTGGCGGGAGGGTCCCATGCCAGATCCGGGCAGGCGCGCATTCCTGAAATCGGCCGCCGTCGCGGCGGGCTCGCTGGCGGCGTTCGAGGCGTTGCCCGCCTCGATCTGCAAGGCGCTGGCCATCCCCGCCCACGCGGGCACGGGCACGCTCGATGATGTGGCGCACATCGTGGTGCTGATGCAGGAGAACAGGTCGTTCGACCACTATCTTGGGCACCTGAGCGGTGTGCGCGGCGTGAACGACCGATTCCCCGCGCGGCAGCCCGATGGTCGCACGGTCTGGCAACAACCGCAGGGCGGTTTTTCCAGCGGAACCATCGCGCCGTTCCATCTGGACACCCGCACCACCAACGCGCAATGCATCGGCGACCTGGACCACGGCTGGCGCCGCACCCATCTGGCCATCGACGGGGGGCGCCAGGACGGCTGGGTGCGCTACAAGACCGCCATGACCATGGGGTACCACTTGCGTCGCGACATACCGTTCCATTACGCGCTGGCCGATGCGTTCACGGTCTGCGACCACTATTTCTGCTCGTTGCCCGGGCCCACCCACCCGAATCGGATGTTCCTGATGACCGGCACCGTGGACCCATCCGGCAAGGGGGGTGGGCCACTCGTCAACAATCACGATCCGGTCAGCTTCCCCTCGGAACCCGGGTTCACCTGGTCCACCTACCCCGAGCGCCTGGAAGAGGCCGGTATCTCGTGGCGCATCTATCAGGAAGGCACCAACGGCCACGACGCCTACCACGGCAATTTCGGCCTGAACGTCCTGGCCAATTTCAAGCGCTACATCGAGGCGCCGCCGGGCTCGGCGTTGCACGAGCGGGCCATGACGTCGCGCACGTTGACGCAGTTCGCCCAGGATGTGAAGCGCGGCGAACTGCCGCAGGTGTCGTGGCTGCTGCCGCCCGCCGCGTTCTCTGAACACCCGCGCTGGACGCCGGCGTATGGCGCCACCTATATCGATCGTGTGCTGACCGCGCTGACGGCCAACCCCGCAGTGTGGAGCCGGACGGTGTTGTTCATTCCCTACGACGAGAACGACGGCTTCTTCGATCACATCGTGCCGCCGCAACCGCCCGTGGGCGGGCAAGGCAAGAGCACGGTCGATGTGCGCGACGAGCTGCATACCTACGTCGACCGTTCACGACGTCCCGTGCGCCCGGCGGACGGGCTGCCATACGGCCTGGGGTCGCGCGTGCCCATGCTGGTGGTGTCTCCGTGGTCGCGCGGCGGCGTGGTCTGTTCCGATGTCTGTGACCATACCTCGGTCATCCGGTTCATCGAACGGCGTTTCGGCGTGGCCGAGCCGAACATCAGCGCCTGGCGCCGCACCGTGTGCGGCGATCTGGTGTCGTCGCTGGATTTCTCGCGGCGCGACATTGCCAGGCCATCGTTGCCGGACACCAGCGATTATCGGGCGCGGGCCGATTCACAATGCCGGATAGCGACCTACCCCGAGGCGCCGCCGCCCGGCGAGTTGCCGAAGGAAGCTCAAGAGCCCGGCACCCGGCCTACCCGGCCGCTGGGGTACGACCTGCATGCGGACGTACTGATCGAAACCAGGGCCGGCGCCAGTTCGCGGCTAAAGCTGGTTTTGCGCAACAGCGGCGCGCGCGGCGCGCATGTGTGGGCGCGCGCGAACGATTCACGGCAGCCGCCAAGAAGCTACACAGTGGCGGCGGGAAAGTCGTTGTCGGATGATCTGCCCGTCTTGCCGTCCCCGAACCCCATCGTGCGCTACGACTGGACGCTATACGGCGCGAACGGTTTTGTGCGCTTCTTCCAGGGAACGTTCGCCCGATCGGGTCGCCAGGTCGACCCCCCGCTGGTCGTGCGGGTGGGGCGGGCGCAGATGGGCCTGTCCCCCGATCCCTTGTCCGACGTATCGTCGCTCGATGATTTGTCGCTGTCGTTGGAAAACACTGGCCCCGGATCCCTCATTCTCACGCTGGCTGACATGGCCTATGGCCAGCCCGAACAGAAAATCGTCCTGGGGGCGGGGGCCCGCCGAACCGTGTCATGGCCCGTCGCCACCAGTCATCATTGGTACGACGTGGGTGTCACCGTGGCCGGCTTCGCCGGGTACCTGCGCCGGTGCGCCGGCCATCTGGAAACCGGCCACGACAGCCGTACCGACCCGGCGGCGCTGGCGCCGGTCTGGTCTTGATGCGCGGCGGGGGCGGCCGGCACGTTCCCAAAGGCCTGGGCCTGGCTCGGATCGGCCGGGGCTTGGCGTCCGGCCTGGCTCGGATGGTTTTCACCTTGATATCGAAGGATGGGTAGTCATGAGTCTGTACGCGAAACTCCAGCGGCGCGCCGCCGACGGCAATCCGGTGCGCATCGCCCTGATAGGCGCCGGCAAGTTCGGCGCCATGTATCTGGCACAGATCCCGCGCACACCGGGTGTGCATCTCGTGGGCATTGCCGACCTCGCACCGGACCGCGCGCGCGCCAATCTGGCCCGTGTGGGGTGGGGGCCGGAGCGGCTGGCGGCCGCGTCGGCGCGGCAGGCCTTGAGCACTGGTTCAACCTGGGTGACCGATGATTGGCAAGCGTTGATCAAGCTGCCCGAGGTCGACGTGGTGGTGGAATGCACCGGCAATCCCATCGCCGCCGTGGAGCATTGCCTGGCCGCCTTCGAGCAGGGCAGGCACGTGGTCAACGTCACCGTCGAGGCCGACGCGTTCTGCGGCCCACTGCTGGCGCGCAAGGCGGCCGAGGCGGGGGTGGTGTATTCACTGGCGTTCGGTGACCAGCCCGCGCTGATCTGCGACCTGGTCGACTGGGCGCGCACCTGCGGGTTTCCGGTGGTGGCCGCAGGCCGTGGCCACAAGTGGTTGCCGCATTTCGCCGAATCCACGCCCGACACCGTGTGGCCGAATTACGGTCTGACGCCCGAGCAGGCGGCGCGCGGCGGGCTCAACCCCAAGATGTTCAACAGTTTCCTGGATGGCTCCAAGCCGTCCATCGAAAGCACGGCTGTGGCCAACGCCACGGGGCTGGATGTACCCTCTGGCGGCCTGCGGTATCCGCCCGCCAGCGTGGCCGACATTCCGTATGTGACACGGCCGGTGAGCGAGGGTGGGGTGCTGGAGCACAAGGGCATGGTCGAGGTCGTGTCATCGCTCGAGGCCGACGGCCGCGCCATTCCCTACGATATCCGCATGGGGGTCTGGGTCACGGTCGAGGCCGAGACGGATTACATCAAGCATTGTTTCGAGGAATACAACGTGCACACCGATCCCTCCGGCCGATATTTCACGCTGTACAAGCGCTGGCACCTCATCGGGCTGGAGGTCGGCATGTCGGTGGCCTCGGTGGCCCTGCGCGGCGAGCCCACCGGCGTGGCCACATGCTGGAACGCCGACGTGGTGGCCACGGCCAAACGGGATCTGGTGGTGGGGGACATGCTGGATGGGGAAGGGGGTTATACGGTCTGGGGCAAGCTGCAGCCGGCGAAGAAGTCCCTTGCCATGGGTGGCCTGCCGCTGGGGCTGGCCCATGGCGTGAAAATGATCCGTCCGGTGGCCAAGGGGCAATGCGTGACATGGGCCGATGTGGCCACGGATACGTCCACGCCCGCGTATCGGATCCGGCGGGAACTGGAGGCGATGGCCAAGGCCTGAGCTCTCCGTCGAAATACGTAAACCGTGAACACACCAATAATCACGGAGTCACCGTCGCTCCCCGCCTTGAGAACGAACCTTACGGCTCGCCGGCCGGGGACGGTGGTAGCGCAGCAGTTTCGTTGCCCTGGCCGCGCGCCCGCCGGTTCTTCGAGAACCTGTCGCGGATCACCACGAAGAACATCGGAATCATGAAGATCGCCAGGAACGTCGCCGTCAACATCCCGCCGATCACCGCCGTTCCGATCGCGTGCTGGCTTGCCGACCCCGCGCCATTGCTGATTGCCAATGGCAGAACCCCCAGAATGAACGCCATCGACGTCATCAAGATGGGCCGCAACCGCAACCGCGCCGCCTCCATGGCAGCCGCTGCGGCCGACATCCCTTGTTCCTGCAGCGCCTTCGCGAACTCGACGATCAGAATCGCGTTCTTCGCCGACAACCCCACCGTGGTCAGCAGCCCTACCTGGAAATACACATCATTGGACAGCCCCCGGCCCGTGGCCGCCAGCAGCGCCCCGATGATGCCCAGCGGCACCACCATGATCACCGAGAACGGAATCGACCAGCTCTCGTACAGCGCCGCCAGGCTCAGGAACACCACCAGAATGGAAATCGCGTAAAGAATCGGCGCCTGCGAACCAGAAAGCTGTTCCTGATATGAAATGCCCGTCCATTCGTAGCCGATGCCCGCCGGCAACGTGCGGGCGATCTTTTCCATCTCGGCCATGGCCTGGCCCGTGCTTTGGCCTGGCGCCGTCGCACCTTGTATCTCCATTGAAGACACGCCGTTGTAACGTTCCAGCTTGGGGGAACCGAACGCCCACGACCCTGTCGCGAATGACGAGAATGGCACCATCTTCCCCTCTGTATTGCGCACATACCAGAGATTGACGTCCTGCGGATTCATCCGGTAGGGCGCGGCCGCCTGCACGTAGACCCGTTTGATACGGTTGTCGGTGTCCAGGAAATTGTTCACATAGGCGGAGGCCCACGCGATGGAGAACGTCTGATCGATATCCGCGACCGGCACGCTCAGCGCGCCGGCTTTCTCGCGATCCACGTTCACGGTGAATTCAGGCTGATCATTCAGCCCATTGGCGCGCACCCGCGCCAGAACCGGATCCGATGCCGCCTTGACCAAGAGTTCGTTGCGCGCCGCCATCAACGCGTCGTGGCCCAGCCCGCCCCGGTCCTCCAGCTCGAAGTCGAAACCAGAAGCCGTGCCCAGTTCGTGGATGGGCGGCGGATTGATGGGAATGACCTCGGCGTACTTGTATGTGGCGAAGTGCTCCGCGATGCGGCGCACCAGGGCCTGAACCTTGTCGTTGGCCGCGCGGCGCTGCGACCAGTCTTTCAGGCGAACGAAGATCAACCCTGAATTCTGCCCGCGGCCGGCGAAATTGAATCCCGATATCTCGAACGTGGATTCGACCACGGCGCTTTCATCGTCCACCAGGTACCGGCGCACATCCTCCAGAGCCTTTTCCGTGAGCTGCATGGTGGCGCCGGGCGGGGTCTGAACCTGGATCATCATCATGCCCTGGTCTTCGTTGGGCAGGAACGACGTGGGCAGGCGCAGGAACAGCACACCCATGGCGATGATGAGCAGCCCGTACAAGAGCAGCCAGCGGCGTGGCCGGTGGATGACGCGCTCGACCCCCGTGCCGTACTTCTGGCGGCTGTTGTCGAACGCGCGGTTGAACCAGCCAAAGAATCCGGTCTTTTCCAGGTGGTGTCCCTTGGGAATGGGAGCGAGGATCGTCGCGCACAGCGCGGGAGTGAGGATCAGTGCGACCAGCACCGACAGGACCATGGCGGCGACGATGGTGAGCGAAAACTGTCGGTAGATGGCGCCGACCGCGCCGCCCGAGAAGGCCATGGGCACGAACACGGCCGACAGCACCAGCGCCACCCCGACCAGCGCGCCGGTGATCTGTCCCATCGCCTTTCGCGTGGCGTCTCGCGGCGACAGGCCTTCCTCGGCCATGACCCGCTCCACGTTTTCGACCACGACAATGGCGTCATCGACCAGCAGGCCGATGGCCAGCACCAGGCCGAACATCGACAAGGTGTTGATGGAGAACCCCACCGCGGCCATGGTGCCGAACGTGCCCAGCAGCACCACGGGCACGGCGATGGTCGGAATGAGGGTTGCGCGGAAGTTCTGAAGGAAAAGGTACATCACCAGGAACACCAGCACGATGCCCTCGAGCAGCGTGATGACCACGTCTTCGATGGAAATCTTGACGAATGGCGTGGTGTCGTACGGGTATTTCACCTCGAGGCCGTGCGGGAAGTAATGCGAAAGCTCCTCAACCTTCGCGCGCACGGCGTTGGCGGTCTGCAGCGCGTTGGCACCGGTGGCCAGTTGCACGCCCAGGCCGGCGGCCGGCACGCCGTCATAGTGGGTGTTGGTGGTGTAGTTCTCGGCGCCGAGTTCGACGCGGGCGACGTCCTTGATGCGGACCTGGGAGCCGTCGGGGTTGACCTTCAGCAGCACATTGCCGAATTGTGCCGGCGTGCGCAGCAGCGTTGCCTCTTTGATGGTCGCCGTCAGCGCCTGGCCAGAGACGGCCGGGGTGCCACCGAGCTGGCCCGCCGCGATCTGGACATTCTGGCCTTTCAATGCATTGACGACGTCCACGGGTGTCAGCCCCACGCGCGTGAGCTTGTTCGGGTCGAGCCAGATGCGCATGGCGTACTGGGTGCCGAACACCGTCACGGTGCCGACACCATTGACTCGGCTGATAGGGTCCTGGATATGCGACACCAGATAGTTGGCCAGGTCGTACTTGGTCATGCTGTGGTCGGTCGAGACGAACGCCATCACCATGAGGAAGCTGCTGTTCGATTTCGTCACGCTGATGCCGGCCTGCTGCACCGCCTGCGGCAACAGCGGTGTGGCCAACTGCAGTTTGTTCTGCACCTGAACCTGCGCGGTGTCGGGATCGGTGCCGTTGGCGAACGTGAGTGTGATGCGGGCCTGGCCGGAATCGTCGCTGGTGGACGACATGTAGAGCAGATGGTCCAGGCCATTCATCTGTTGTTCGATGACCTGGGTGACGGTGTCTTCGACGGTCTTGGCGGATGCCCCCGCGTAGGTGGCGCGGATCTGCACCGAGGGTGGTGCGATGGACGGATACTGTTCCACCGGCAGCGTCGTGATGGACAGCGCACCCGCCAGCATCAGGACGATGGCGATCACCCATGCGAAGATGGGGCGGTCGATGAAGAAATTGACCATGTGCTTCGCCCGGTGTCAGCGGCTGGCGACCGACGCCAGTCGCATCGAAGCCGGGCCGCGCGCGGTCGAAGCCGCCATGGACCGAGTGGGTTGTTCGACCGCCCGCACCGTCATGCCCGGCCGAACCTTCTGGATCCCGGCCACGATGACCCGGTCGCCCGGATTCAGGCCCGAGTCCACCACCCAATCGGCGCCATGGATGCGGTTCGCGACCAGGTTCCTCAATTCCACTTTGTCATCGGGGCCTACGACCAGCGCGGTGGGCGCCCCTTTGGCGTCGTGGGTGACACCGGCCTCGGGCACCAGGATCGCGCGGTCATTGATGCCTTCGCGCAGGCGGGCGCGCACGAACATGCCGGGCAGAAGGAGGTGTTGCGGGTTGGGGAACAGCGCGCGCAGCTTGACGCTGCCGGTGCTGGGGTCGACCGTGATGTCGGTGAATTCCAGTCTGCCCGCCAACGGGTAGACCGAGCCATTGTCCAACACCAGTTGAACCTTGGCCTCGTTGGGCCCCGCCGATTGCATGCGCCCATCGGCCAGTTCGCCGCGCATGCGCATCACGTCGGTGGTGGATTGTGTCAGGTCCACGTAGATGGGGTCGATTTGCTGCACGGTGGCCATGAGCGTCGCGGCGCTGGACTGCACGTAGGCGCCGGGGGTGACGTCGGACGCGCCGATGATGCCCGCTATCGGGGAGGTGACGTCGGTGTAGTCCAGGTTGATGCGGGCGATCTCGACGGAGGCCTTGCCGCCTGCGACGTCGGCGGCGGCTTGTTTCTGGGCCGCGACCGCGTTGGCGTAGTCCTGGCTGCTGACCGCATGGGACGCGACCAGGAGCTTATAGCGGTTCGCCTGCAGCGTCGTCGATGTCAGATTAGCCTCGGCCTTTTGCAGCGTGGCCTTGGCGGCGTCCAGCGCTGCCTTGTAAGGCGCGGCGTCGATCTTGAAAAGACTCTGGTGCACCTTGACGCGGCTGCCTTCCCGGAAGTCGCGGTTCAGCACGATGCCGGTGACCCGTGCGCGCACTTGCGCGACAAGGTAGGGCGACGTACGACCCGGGAGTTCGGTCGTGACGGCCACGCTTTGTGGATGCACAGTGACGACGCCCACTTCGAACGGAGGCGGTGGCGGCGGGGCCTGTTCTTTGCAGCCAGCCAGCGCCAGCATCATCGTGGCCACGGCTACCTGGCCCAGGCGCGGGAGAATCCGGTAGCGGCGCATGCGGCAACCTCTGTTCGGGATGAATGGACCTTCGGCGAACCCGAATCCGCGTCAACCGCCTGTTCGGGGCAGGCTATTATAGTTACCACTTGTTTTCAAAATCAGTGTCTTGATACCGCCGTAACCATATTTCTGTTTCGCCGCGTTATAAAACAAGGGGTGGTTCGCGCCTTGCCTGGCAAATCCAGGTTCCAGGAACTGACCTCTGCATTCTTACTATCGGAATGGACGAATCAAACAACATGCTTGGGGAGGATGGGGAAACCCGTGAATGAAGATCTCGTCCTGACGCTGGCGGGAATCGGCGTCCTCGCCATGTTCTGCCAATGGATCGCCTGGCGCCTGCGGTTGCCGGCCATTTTGTTTCTGCTTCTGGCGGGGTTGGCCGTGGGGCCTGGCGCGGGCTGGCTCGATCCCGATGCTTTGTTTGGGCATTTGTTGTTTCCCTTCATATCCATGTCGGTGGCCGTCATTCTCTTCGAAGGCAGCCTGACACTGCGCATCCACGAGATACGCGGCCTGGAGCGCGTGGTACAGCGCCTGGTCGGCACCGGCATCCTGATCACCTGGGCGGTCACCACCGTTGCCACACACTACATCGTGGGTCTGCGCTGGGAGTTGGCGTTGCTGTTCGGCGCCATCATGGTGGTGACGGGCCCGACCGTGATCGGCCCATTGCTGCGCACCGTGCGCCCGGTGGCGCGGGTGGCCAGTACCCTGCGCTGGGAAGGCATCATCATCGACCCCATCGGGGCGTTGCTGGCGGTGCTGTCCTACGAATTCATCGCCGCCTTGCAAGGCAGCCAGGGGTTCCTGCACACGATATCGGTGTTTGGCGAGACGGTCACGAGTGGCGTCGCCGCGGGGCTGTTGGTGGGATTCGTGGTGGGCGAGGTGCTGCGGCGCAACTGGCTACCCGATTACCTGATCAATGTCACGATGCTGGCTGTGGTGTTTGCGGTGTTCGGTGTGTCCAATGCCATCCTGAATGAGTCGGGCCTGCTCGCCGTGACCATCATGGGTATCTGGCTGGGGAACAGGAAAGACGTCCAGGTGGAGGAGATCATCGCTTTCAAGGAAACCCTCAGCTTGATGCTGCTTTCAGCCCTGTTCATCATTCTGGCGGCGCGCATGGATTTCGGCGAACTGCTTGCGCTTGGCTGGACGGGGCCTGGCGTGCTGGTCGCCATGCTGCTGATCGCGCGGCCACTGAAGGTTTTGTATTCCGCCTGGGGTTCCAGCCTGACGCTGCGCGAGCGCGTGTTGCTGGCCTGGATCGCACCGCGCGGCATCGTGGCGGCCGCTGTATCGGCGCTGTTCGCCATTCGCCTGGAAAATCTGCAAGTGCCTGGCGCCCATCAATTGCTGCCGTTGACCTTCATCGTGATCATCGGAACGGTGATTCTGCAAAGCGCCACGGCCCGCCCGGTCTCGGTGGCGTTGGGCGTCACCGAGCCCGACCCGGTCGGTTTCCTGATTCTGGGCGCGGGTCCAGTGGCGCAAGCCGTGGCCAAGGCCTTGCAGGACCAACAGGTGCCTGTGCGTCTGTGCAGCAGCGACTGGGATGGGATCTCCAAGGCGCGCATGCAGGGTCTGCCGGTGTACCATGGCAGCCCGCTCTCCGAGGACGCCCAGCACAATCTCGACTTGTCCGGCCTGGGGCGCTTGTTGGCGATCGATTCGGGTACGGACTTCAACGCGCTGGTGACGTCGTGGTTCGTGTACCAGTACGGACGCGGCACGGCGTATGCCTTGCCGGATGGCCGGCGCCAGTACGCCAGCAGCAAGCACAAGGCGGCGGCCTCACGGCGACCCGTCACTCTCTTCTCGGAGGACGCGACCTACTGGGCGCTACTCAATACTCTCGTGCAGGGCGGCGCCATCCACGCGACCACGTTGACGGCCGAGTTCGGCTACGATGACTATCGCGCCAGCCACGATGATCGCCTGACGCCGTTGTTCGCTCTGACCCCAAAGGGCTATGCGCGGCCTTTCACGCCCGATAGCGACTGGGTGCCCGAGAAGGGCTGGACCCTCTTGAGCCTGTTCCCCGCCGGCATGGAGAGAACGCGCGCCGAGGCGCGTCGTGCCGGGGGTGATTCAGATCATGGGCAGGTAGGCGGGCAGCGGGCCACGCGGGAAGGCGGCGTCGAGTCGGGCGACGTCGCTATCGGAAAGAGTCAGGTCGCCACCGGTGTTGATCCGGGTGTGGTCGGGACGCGATGACTTGGGGATGGTGAACAGCCCCGGTTCGCGGGTCAGAAACGCCAGGGCAACCTGGTGTGCCGTGGCGTTGTGCGCCTGCGCGATGGATTCCAAGGTCTGGCCGGCAGGCGTATCGGGGTCGGGGAAGTCATCGTGCCCGAAAGGGCTGTAGCCCACAACCGCCACATCGTGCCGATGGCACCATGGCACCACGGTGTGTTCGATCGCACGTTCCTGCAAGTGGTACAGCACCTGGTTGCAGGCCAGCTTTCCCGGGCCGATCACGGCCAGCGCTTCCTCTAGATCGGCCACGTCGAAATTGCTGACCCCGAACGACAGGATCTTGCCCGCGGCGACGAGATCTTCGAACGCGGCGAATGTCTCGCCCAGGGGAACGGAACCTCGCCAGTGCAGCAGGTAACAATCCAGACGGTCCGTGCCCAGGGCTTTGAGAGAGCGTTCGCATGCCTCGCGCACACCGCGCCGCGCCGCGTTGCTTGGTAATACCTTCGATACCAGGAACACATCGTCGCGTCGGCCCTGGATGGCTTCGCCCACAACGCGTTCGGCGGCGCCGGATCCATACATTTCCGCCGTGTCGATGTGATTCATGCCGCTATCCAACCCCAGCCGCAGCGCCGCGACCGCGCTGGTGCGATGGGCGTCGTCGATATACCAGGTTCCTTGTCCGAGAATGGAAACCTGGCGCTGAGTGGGGCCGAATGGCTGTGTTCTCACAATTAGATGACTCCTTGGGCCAGCATGGCGTCGGCCACCTTCACAAAACCGGCAACATTGGCGCCATTGACGTAGCTGATGGAACCGTCTTCGCGACGGCCATGCTCCACGCATGCCGCGTGGATACTGTGCATGATGGTCTGCAGCCTGTTATCCACCTCCTCACGCAGCCACGACAGGCGCATGGCGTTCTGGCTCATCTCCAGCCCGGATGTGGCGACGCCGCCCGCATTGCTGGCCTTGCCCGGTGCGTACAAGACGTTGGCGCCCTCGAACACCTTGATGGCTTCGATGGTCGAGGGCATGTTCGCGCCCTCGGCCACGCATGCCACGCCGTTGTCGACGAGCGTTCGCGCGTCGCCGCCGTCGAGCTCGTTCTGCGTCGCGCACGGCAGGGCGACGTCCGTCGGCACATGCCACGGACGGATGCCAGGATGGAAGCCGACGTTCACACGCTTCGCGTAGTCGCTGACGCGGCCGTAGAGGTGATTTTTCACTTCCATGAGCTCGGCGAGCTTCTCTTCCGTGAAACCTTCCTGGTCGACGACGGTGCCGCTTGAGTCGGATACCGTGATCACGCGGGCGCCGAGTTCCATGGCTTTCTGGACCGCGTATTGGGCCACGTTGCCCGAGCCAGACACGCTCACGCGAAGCCCATCGAAGCTGCTGCCGCGCCGCTTGAGCATCTCTTCAGCGAAATAGACCGTGCCGTAGCCCGTGGCTTCTGGCCGGATGAGCGACCCGCCAAACGTCAGCCCCTTTCCGGTGAAGACGCAGTCGGCGCGGTTGGTCAGCTTCTTCATCATGCCGGTCATGAAGCCGATCTCACGCCCACCGACACCCATGTCGCCCGCCGGCACATCAGTGTGCGCGCCCACGTGGTGGAACAGTTCGGTCACGAACGCCTGGCAGAAACGCATGACCTCGCCGGGGCTCTTGCCTTTCGGATCGAAATCGGAGCCGCCTTTGCCGCCGCCCATGGGCAGCGTGGTGAGCGCGTTCTTGAACGTTTGTTCGAATGCCAGGAACTTGAGGATGGATAGGTTCACCGATGGATGGAAGCGCAGCCCGCCTTTGTAAGGGCCAATGGCGGAACTGTGCTGGACGCGGTAGCCACGATTGACCCGCACGTCGCCGTGGTCATCCACCCAGGACACGCGGAACATGATCACGCGTTCCGGTTCGACCAGACGGTCGAGCAGGCCCGCTTCCATGTAGCGCGGGGTGCGCTGGATGAATGGCCACAGGCTTTCCGTCACTTCGGTCACGGCCTGGAGAAACTCGGGCTGCCCTGGGTTCCTCGATTCGGCATGTCTGATGAAATCTTCGAACGACGTGTACTTCACGATTTGGCTTCTCCCTTTTTTAGTCTGTCTGGTGCGATACGGCATTGTATGCGCCGGCCGTATTGGCATGACGGGAAGGGAGGAGGGTGTCGTCGGTGAGGGGCTATCCCCCAGTCAGTCGGGGGAGGTGGGGTATCGCTATATTGTCAAGCCCAAAATGCTGCGCATGCTGCTGGCTCAAAAGATTCTGCGACACACAAGCATAAACGCGCATAAACACGAATATTACCCATTCTCGGTTCCGTAGGTGATTGGCATCTGGGCCAGACGCGATCGGGACATTGGAGTGCTATCACGTGTTAGATGATTGAGAATCGACAAGAAAAACTTTCTTTTCTGCGAATAAATACTAGCTTTTTTCTTTTATTTCCTCGGCCGACAATAAAGGTACGACAAGATGTCGAGTTGCCCTTTATGGAGTACCGAAATGCCTGCGGGTCTACTGGTAGTAAAGGTCTGGCGCGGACGGGAGCAGGGTCGTCTGGAACAGTACGAGGTACCGCGCCGCGCGAGTCAGACTGTACTCGACGTCGTCACCTATATCCAGCGCCATCTGGACCATACGCTTTCGTATCGTTTCTCTTGTCGGGTCGGCATGTGCGGGTCGTGCGCAATGAACGTCAACGGCGTTGCCAGGTGGACGTGCCGCACACATGTTTCGAAGGTGGTCAAGGGGGACACGCTTGAGCTTACCCCGCTGTCCAATTTGCCTGTGATCAAAGATCTCACCACTGACATGAGCACATTTTTCGACAAATGGGCGCGTGCCAAAGGACAGTTCCACGGAGGGAAAACACGACATGACGGTTTTGCCATCGTCGATCCGAACTCGAAAGAACGTATCGCGGCGGCTGATGGTACGGAGTGCATTGGGTGTGGCGTCTGTTATTCGTCTTGCGACGTGGTGACATGGAAACCCGATTTCCTCGGCCCGGCAGCATTGAACCGCGCCTGGACGCTAGTCAATGACGTGCGTGACGTCGAGCAGAAGGAGCGTCTAGAGGCAGTCTCGGGTGACACTGGCTGCCATTCCTGTCATACGCAAGGTTCGTGTACGGAACGGTGCCCCAAGCACATCGCCCCAAGCTTCAGTATCGCGGGTTTGAAGGTTCTCAGCGCCAAAGCGGCGATCCGAGGCAAGCTATGAAAACGAGTGTTGCCGCCGTCCGTGCGCGTCGTTGGTATTGGCAACACGTTAGCGCGATGGTACTTGCCGTGTGTGTGGCAGTCCACATTGTGATAATCGTGTATGCGATGCATGGTGGACTGACGGGGGCGGAAATCCTGGCGCGCACGCACGACAACTGGACGTTCGGCATTTTTTACGCAGTATTTGTAATCGCCTGTGCGGTCCATGTGCCAGCCGGTGTCGCCAATGTGCTGGAAGAATGGGTGGGCCTGCGTGTGGCGACCTCAGATGTCATTTCCAAATTGTTCGGGCTGCTCATTCTTGTTCTGGGCCTACAGGCCGTTTACGCGGTGATTCTGTCATGAAACGCAACGACAATCGTGCGCGCCAGCACCCGTCTTACTGGGCGTTTGCCGTGCATCGAATCTCAGGCATCTTGTTGGCCCTGTTCATACCGCTGCACTTTTGGGTGCTGAGCCTCGCACTCAAGGGTGAGGCGGCACTCAACGGGTTTTTGGTGTTTACCGATACGCCTGTTTTCCGGTTCGGCGAATGGGTGCTTGTCATCCTGCTGTCCCTGCATTTGATGGGTGGCGTGCGGTTGCTGCTGATCGCTTTCCGACCGGCTTCGCCGCCTGCACTGCTCAAGGGTTGGATCGCGGGCGCGGTCGGAGTGGCGGCGGTGGCCGGCTTGGCGTTCATTTTATCTTTGACGACCTGATTTTGTCGGCTGCGGCGAGAGCTATGGTAACTGTTGGATTTCATAACCTAGGCCGTCGAAACGGAAGAAATTTGGAGGTATCCCTGTGGAAGTTGATCTGCATGCGGTCGAAGAGGCTGCGAAAGAGCTCTATATCCGGGCATTGAAGGTATTACCGCCCGATATCAAGGAGGGTTTCAGGCGGCTGGTGCTGGAAGAGCAATCATCGCGCGCTCAGCAGATGTTGGCGACCATGACCACCAACATCAAGGTTGCGGAATCCACCAATAATCTGTTGTGTCAGGACACAGGTGTGCCCGTGTACTACGTGACCATTGGTCGCAACGTGAAAGTCGATGGCGCGAGGTTGATACAGGCCATTCGTCGAGGGTGCGAGCGGGCGACGCGCGAGCATCCGCTGCGTTCATCTATCGTGCATCCGCTGACTCGTCGGAACAATCAGAATTCCTGCGGCATCGAGGTGCCGGTCATCAGTGTTGACTTCACCGATGAGTCCGATGTGCTGAAGATCCTGATGGTACCGAAAGGCAGCGGGGCGGAAAACAATTCTTACCTGAAAATGGCGATCCCGGCCGAGGGGGTGAACGCCATCAAGACTTTTGTCATCGAATGTGTCCTCGCCGCAGGTGGCAAGACGTGTCCGCCAACAATAGTGGGTGTGGGCATTGGCGGAACATCTGAGCTATGCATGGCGCTTTCCAAGCGTGCCTGCATCCGCGCGTTGGGTTCGTCCTGTTCCGATCCCGACGGTGCCGTGCTTGAAAAACAGCTGTCGGAAGCGGTCAATAAGCTGGGGATTGGCCCGCAGGGCCTTGGTGGCGACTCGACCTCATTCGCCGTTCATATTGAGTTGGCCGCCACGCACATCACGATGAACCCGGTCGCGGTGAACATGCAGTGTCATTCCGCGCGCCGCGCATCGGCCACATTCACCCCAGAAAACGTCTCTTACGGATTTTGATCATGGCTCATTATGAATTCAATATGCCGGTAACGGAAGCCCAGGCAAGGCAGTTGCACGTCAACGATACCGTGACCTTGCAGAAAACCCTGTTTGGCATCCGCGACGCGACGCTCATTCATATGTACGACCGTGGTCGCATCACGCGCCTCGACCTCTCCGGTCACGCAGTGATTCATACTGCGCCGAATGTCAAGAAGGTATCCAAGAGCGCCGAGTTCCCGTGTGGATATGCTCCTGTCTGCATCGGGACGACCACCTCCGACCGTATGGAGCGGTTCACGCGCCCATTGATGGAAAAAAATGGGGTGCGGTTCGTCATCGGAAAAGGGGGTATGCGTGAAGACTCTCTGGCCGCGTTTCAGCAGTTTGGGGGAGCGTATCTCGTCATATCCGGGGGCGTCGCTGCGCTGGAGACCACTTGGATAGAACAAATCGAGGATGTCGATCTGGATGAC
>DASTNK010000022.1:0-6000 GCA_035720945.1 Burkholderiaceae bacterium | reverse complement strand
TGATGCGGTCATGTCGCGTGTTCCATTTGTCGCAGGCGAAAACGTTGTATCTTGCCGGTGGCCGTTTTCGGGAGTTCGTCGATGAAGCGGATCTGGCGAGGATACTTGAAAGGCGCGAGGTGTGTCTTGACGTAGGCCTGGATCTCCGTGCGGATCTGGTCGCTGGGTTCCTGACCGGGGCGCAGCACCACGAAGGCGGTGGTCTTCACCAGGCCGTCGGCGTTGGGCAAGCCCACGACGGCGGCTTCGAGCACGGATTCGTGTTCGACCAGCACGCCTTCCACCTCGACGGGCGAGACGTATTGGCCGCTGACTTTAATCATGTCGTCGCTGCGCCCCGCATAGGTGTAGTAGCCGGCCTCGTCGCGCACGTACTTGTCGCCGCTTTTGAGCCAGTCGCCGAGGAAGGTGCCACGGGTCTTGGCGTTGTTGTGCCAATACATGAGGGCGGCGCTGGGACCCTTGATGTACAGGTCGCCGGTGACGCCTGCGGGAACCGGCGTTCCGTGCTCGTCGCGCAGTTCCAGTTCGTAGCCCGGAACGGGCTTGCCGGTGGTGCCGTAATGTACGTCCGTGTCCTGGTTCGACAGGAATATATGCAGCATCTCGGTGGAACCGATGCCGTCCAGTATGTGGCAGCCGAAATGCGCGGTGAAACGTTCACCCAGATCCTTGGGCAACGCTTCGCCCGCCGAGGCGCAGATTCGCAGGGCGACTTGGTCGCGCGCGGGCAGCGCGGTCGAGGCCAGCATGCTGGCGTACAGTGTGGGCACGCCGCAGAATAGGGTGGGCTTGAAGTCGGTCAGGCGCTGGAACACGGCTTCAGGGGTCGGGCGCCCGGGCAACAGCACGACGGATGCACCCACCGATAGCGGGAATGTCAGCGCGTTACCCAAACCGTAAGCGAAGAACAGTTTCGCGGCGGAGAACACGATGTCGTCTTCCTGGATGCCCAGCACCGGCTTGCCGTAGAGTTCGACCGTGTGCCAAAGGTTGCCATGGGTGTGGACCACGCCTTTGGGTTGACCGGTGGAGCCGGATGAGTACAGCCAGAATGCGATCTCGTCGGCGCTGGTGTCGACTGCGGGCACCGTTGGGGTCGTTGCCAGACCATCCTCCAGCACGTGGTACGCCAAGTTGGGCAGGGTCGGTTGTTGTGGCTGGGGGTCGGAGACGATGATGTGTCGGACTTCATGGTCGCAGCGTGACAGTGCGTCATGCAGTGTGCCTAGCAGCGCGCCACTCACGAACACCGCCTGGCTGCGACTGTGGGTGATCATGTACGCGTAGTCGTCCGGTGTCAGCAAAGTGTTGGCGGCGACGGGCACCACACCCACGTGCAGCGCGCCCAGGAAGGCGACAGGCCAGTCCACCGTGTCATGCATCAGCAGCATCGCGCGCTCTTCACGGCGCAGGCCCAATTCGCGCAACAAGCCGGCGAAGCGGGCGTTGCGTTCGGCCAGTTGGCCATACGTCAGGCGACGGTGCCCGTCATCGTAAGCGACTTTGCCAGCGCGACCGGCGTTGAGCGTGGCGAGATATTGCGCGTAATTCAGTCGGCTGGGGCAAGCGGTCATGGCTGTCTCGGTTGTTCTTTATACTGGTGGCCCCGATCGGGCTGTTTATCAGGTCGAGGGCGTTCCTGAAGAATTTTGCAGATCTTGGTTAAAAATTAGGGCTTTTTGAAAATGCTGTCAAGCAATATAATGCATGTATCCATGACGGCTAGGGTTATTCTGGATGAAAAATAAAGCATTCGAACTCCCGCCGCACAGCGAGCCGGACAACGTCGATCCAGGCAAGGATGCCTATCTCGTCGCCCTGGGTGAGCGGGTGCGGCACCTGCGGGCGATGCGCGGAATGACCCGCAAGGCGCTGGCGCGCGGCGCGGATGTCTCGGAGCGTCATCTGGCGAATCTGGAGGGCGGCATGGGCAATGTCTCCATCCTGGTTCTGTCGCAGATCGCCCAGGCTTTTCATTGCCCGCTGGCCGAACTGGTGGGTGATGTCACCACGTCCACGCCCGAATGGCTGCTGATCCGCGAATTGCTGGAGCATCGCTCCGAGCAGGACTTGCAACGCGCGCGCGAAGCCTTGTCCGATCTGTTCGGCGGACAGCCGGCGGCCGCGCACAAAAGCGCCATGCGCCAGATCGCGCTCATCGGACTGCGCGGCGCGGGCAAGTCCACACTGGGCCGCATGCTGGCGGAGGATCTGGGTTATGCGTTTGTCGAGCTCAGCGCCGAGATCGAGCGCATCGCGGGCTGCGGCATTCTCGAGATCCATAGCCTGTATGGCCCCAGCGCCTACCGGCGCTACGAGCGCCGGGCCCTGGAAGAGTCCTTGCAGCTTTACCCGGACATGGTGCTCGCCACGCCTGGCGGGCTGGTGTCGGAGCCCGCCACCATGAGCCTGATGCTCTCGCATTGCTACACCGTGTGGGTCAAGGCTTCTCCGGAAGACCACATGGGGCGTGTCATGGCGCAGGGGGATTTCCGCCCCATGGCCGGCAACAACGAAGCCATGGCCGATCTCAAACGCATTCTGGCGAGCCGCGAGCCGTTCTACTCCAAGGCCGATTACATTTGCCTGACCAGCCATGTCGGGCTGGAGGCATGTTTCCAAGGGCTGAGGGATCACGTTCGACAACTGGCGGGACTCTCGGTTTAGGGCTTTCCGGTCGAACAAGGACATGATTGCGCGCGCGAAAACGGGACCGCAATCACGGGACCGCAATCCACACACCCCCGCCGCGCGAAAGCCGGCACCGCCCATGAAAGCCGGCGCCATTCACCTCCCCCGCAAGTCATCACCGCGAGCTGTCCACCGGGGCTTGGGGCAGGGCCGGCGTAAGGCGTGCGCCGGATCCCCCGCGTCCGGGCGGGGGAAGTCGTCGGGCGGTGTCTGAGCACCGGCACCAGGCCATAGGGCTGGTGCCGGTGCGAGTTCAGCCCGACGCCCGCCTGGACGCGGTGGATCCGGATCAAGCACGCCGTGCCGGCCCTGCCCCAAGCCCCGGTGGACAGCGCCTAAAGAATCAGAAGCGCCAACAAAAAAATGCATCAAAATACATTTCCTGTTGACGATGATATTTAAGTGCATTATTATGCATTTAAATATTGACGATGAATTATTTTTCATCATTCAGAACAGGAGATGTCATGAGCCAACCCATGCCGCTGGTTGATTTCCGCACCCATCCCGGCCTGTACCGGCACTGGGTCTTGTCGTTTGACGGCGTGGTGGCCACGCTGGCCATGAACGTCGATGAAGACGGCGGCATCCGGCCGGGTTACAAGCTCAAGCTCAACTCCTATGACCTGGGCGTGGACATCGAACTCTACGACGCCTTGCAGCGCATCCGGTTCGAGCACCCCGAGGTACGCACCGTGGTCGTCACCAGCCTGAAGGATCGGGTGTTCTGTTCAGGCGCCAATATTTTCATGCTGGGCCTGTCGTCGCATGCGTGGAAGGTCAACTTCTGCAAGTTCACCAACGAGACCCGCAACGGCATCGAAGACTCCAGCCGTCACAGCGGGTTGAAATTCGTGGCCGCCCTCAACGGCGCCTGTGCCGGCGGCGGCTATGAATTGGCGCTGGCCTGCGACGAAATCCTGCTTATTGACGACCGTTCATCGGCCGTGGCGTTGCCGGAGGTGCCGCTGCTGGGGGTCCTGCCAGGCACCGGCGGGCTGACCCGCGTCACCGACAAGCGCAAGGTGCGCCATGATCGCGCCGATATTTTCTGCACCCTGGTCGAGGGTGTGCGAGGGCAGCGCGCCAAGGATTGGCGGCTAGTTGATGAACTCATCAAGCCCGCGCAATTCACAGAAGGGGTGAATGCCCGGGCGCTGGAACTGGCCGACCGCAGTGACCGTCCGGCCAATGAACAAGGTGTGGCGTTGACGCCATTGGAGCGTTCGGCGGGTGTGGACGGTCTGTCCTACCATTGCGTGGACGTCTGCATCGATCGTGCGGAACGCCTGGCGACCTGGACCGTGCGCGCCCCTGATGCGGACACGCCGGACGACATCGACGGCATTCTCGCGCAGGGCGCGTCATGGTGGCCGCTGCGCATGGCGCGGGAACTGGATGACGCCA
This sequence comes from Burkholderiaceae bacterium, assembly GCA_035720945.1. Taxonomy (GTDB): domain Bacteria; phylum Pseudomonadota; class Gammaproteobacteria; order Burkholderiales; family Burkholderiaceae_B; genus SCQX01. The sequence continues at coordinate 1,899 of DASTNK010000022.1, read as the reverse complement.
TCCTGCACATGCGCACCAATGAGCTAGACATCGGCACCTGGGTGTTCAAGACCGAGGGTGATGCCGCGCGCGTGCTGGCGTGCGATGCCACGCTCAAGCGCTTCGGACATCACTGGTTCGTTCGCGAGACCGTGGGCATGCTGCGCCGTACCCTGGCGCGGCTGGACGTCACGTCGCGATCCCTGTACGCCCTGATTGAACCGGAGTCCTGTTTCGTTGGTACCTTGCTGGAGCTGGCGTTGGCCTGCGACCGCTCGTACATGCTGGACGACCCCGATGCCGACGCACCCGCCCGGATCGCGGTGGGCGAATCGAATTTTGGTGACTACCCCATGGTGAACGGACAAAGCCGGCTGGCGCACCGTTTCTACGACGAGGCGCCAGCGCTCGACGCGGTGCGCGCCACGCTGGGGCGCTTCCTGTCCGCCCGGGAGGCCGAAGAGATCGGCCTGGTGACGCTGTCGCCCGACAGCCTGGATTGGGACGACGAAATCCGCCTGGCGCTTGAAGAACGCCGCGCCTTGTCGCCGGATGCGTTGACCGGGCTCGAGGCGAACCTGCGTTTCGGCGGACAGGAAACCATGGAGACCCGCGTGTTCGGGCGGTTGACCGCTTGGCAGAACTGGATATTCAACCGCCCCAACGCGGTGGGCGAGAAAGGAGCGCTGAAGCTTTACGGAAAAGGCGAGCAGCCCAGTTTCGACTGGAACCGCGTCTGATCCTGCACATTCATCACGGAGAACCCGACATGTCCGGCATCAACTATTCAGAGAAGATCCCCAACAACGTGAACCTGTCGGAAGACCGCGCCCTACAGCGCGCGCTCGAGCACTGGCAGCCGAATTACCTGCAATGGTGGAACGAGATGGGGCCGGAAGGCGCGCAGGGCCACGATGTGTACCTGCGCACGGCCACCAGCGTGCAGCCCGATGGCTGGGCGCATTTCGACTACACCCGCATGCCCGACTATCGCTGGGGCATTTTCCTGACGCCGCAGGACGGCAATCGCAAGATTCATTTTGGTGAACATCTGGGCCGCGATGTGTGGCAGGAAGCGCCGGGCGAGCATCGCGCCAACCTGCGCCGCATCATCGTCACCCAGGGCGACACCGAGCCGGCCTCGGTCGAACAGCAGCGCCATCTTGGCCTGACCGCGCCGTCGCTCTACGACTTGCGCAACCTGTTCCAGGTCAACGTGGAAGAAGGGCGCCACTTGTGGGCCATGGTGTATTTGCTGCATCGCTACTTCGGCCGTGACGGCCGCGAAGAGGCTGATGCGCTGTTGCAGCGCAATTCCGGCGACCAGGACAGCCCGCGCATTCTGGGGGCTTTCAATGAGAAGACGCCGGATTGGCTGGCGTTCTACATGTTCACGTATTTCACCGATCGCGATGGCAAGTTCCAGTTGTGCGCCTTGGCTGAGTCGGGATTCGATCCGTTGGCGCGCACCACGCGCTTCATGCTGACCGAAGAGGCGCATCACATGTTCGTGGGTGAGTCCGGGGTGTCGCGCGTGCTGCAGCGCACCTGCGATGTCATGAATGAAATCAAGACCGACGATCCGGCCGACGTGCGCGCTGCGGGCGCCATCGACCTTCCCACAATCCAGCGCTACCTGAATTTCCATTACAGCGTGACCATTGATCTGTTCGGCGCCGACCAGTCATCGAACGCCGCCATCTTCTATGGCGCCGGGCTGAAAGGTCGCTACGAAGAAGGCAAGCGCACCGACGACCATCAGCTTAAAAATGACACCTACCGCGTGCTGGATGTCGCCAACGGCGGACTGCGCGAGATCGAGGTGCCCATGCTCAATGCCTTGAACGAGGTGTTGCGGGATGATTTCATCCGCGATTCCGTGGCGGGCATCGGGCGCTGGAACAAAGTCATGGAAAAGCG
>DASTNK010000021.1:0-5182 GCA_035720945.1 Burkholderiaceae bacterium | reverse complement strand
TGGGGCGGGAATTCTACGAGATGATACGCCGCTGCGCCTCCGGCGAGCGCTCAAAGAGCGAGATCTATGGCTATGGACAAAACGAGTTCGTGCCCTGGCAACCCAGTGTGATCTGCTGATTGTTTTAAAAGTCGAGAATGTATAGTGAACATCATGTCCAAACGTTTTGAAAAAGCCCGCTACAAGGGCGTGTACCCCGTTGTGCCGACTATCTTCAAGGATGACGGCGCGCTCGACCTGGAGGGCCAGCTCCGGTGCGTGGATTTCATGATTGACGCCGGCGCCGATGGCCTGAGCCTGCTGGCCAATTTTTCAGAGCAGTTCTTGTTGGCGGACGAAGAGCGCCGGGTGTTGACCGAGGCCATGCTGAAGCATGTCGCCGGTCGCGTGCCGGTCATCGTCACCACCTCGCACTACAGTACGGATATCTGCATCCAGCGTAATCGGCACGCCAGCGATTTTGGCGCCGCGATGGTGATGGTCCTGCCGCCTTATCACGGCGCGACCCTCCGCTGTGCCGAGGCGGGCGTTCACGACTATTTCCGCCGCCTTTCCGACGCCAGCGACATTCCCATCATGGTCCAGGACGCCCCGATCAGCGGCACGCTGTTGTCCGCCGCGGCGTTGGCCCGCATGGCAAGGGAAATCGAGCACGTCTCTTACTTCAAGATCGAAAGCGCCGGGGCGGCCTCCAAGATACGAGCGCTGATCGAGCTGGCGGGGGACGCCGTCGAAGGCCCATGGGATGGGGAAGAGGCCATCACCCTGCTGCCTGATCTCGACGCGGGCGCCACGGGCGCCATGACCGGGGGAGGGTATCCGGATGGCATCAAGGCCATCTTCAATGCGTACATGCACGGAGATCGCGAAAAAGCCGTGTCCCTGTACCAGCAATGGCTGCTCCTGATCAACTACGAGAACCGCCAGACCGGCATCCAGACCAGCAAGATCCTGATGAAAGAGGGCGGGATCATTGGCTCGGATCATGTGCGCTCGCCGCTGCCCGCCGCGACGACAGAGGCCAAGGCCGGATTGATAGAAACCGCTCGCAGGCTGGACCCCCTGGTTCTGCGCTGGGCCGCGTGACGTTCGCGGGCACGATACCAGGCAAACATGGTCGAGCAACGTTTCATCGGACTGGATTGGGGAACGAGTTCGCTGCGGGCATACCTGTTCGCGGCGGATGGGCGTGTGCTGGCGCGGCGCGAGGCGCCATGGGGGATCATGACTCTGCCCCCATTGGCGGAAGATGGCGCGCCTGCCCGGTCTGGTGGCGATGAAACGAACCGCGAGCGGCGGTTTAGCCACGCCTTCTGGCAGCTCCTGGGAGACTGGCTTGGGCATCCCGGCACCAGCCGTCGCGTCGTAGCCTGCGGCATGATCGGCAGTTCCCAGGGGTGGCGGGAAGCCTCCTACATGCCGGTGCCCGTCACGGTGCGCGATCTGGCGGGATCCCTGACCACCATCGAGGTCGGCCAGGGGGTGACACTTGCCATCGCGCCCGGCATTATCGAACACGGGGCGCTGCCCAACGTCTTGCGTGGCGAAGAGACTCAAATCGCCGGTGTGCCGGCCCTGCTGGCGGAGGCGGGCACGGACATGAGCGGTCGCTGGTTGCTGGGGCTGCCGGGAACCCACAGCAAGTGGGTGGCGGTGCGGGACGGTGAAATCGGTCATTTCGACACGTTCATGACGGGCGAAGTCTATGCCCTGCTGGTCCAACACAGCATCCTGGGCCGGTCGATGGGCAGCGCCGTGCTGCCCGAAGATAGCCGGGACGCCCGGGACACCTTTCTGCTGGGGCTGGGCAACGCTTGCTCCGAGTCCGGAAAGCTTGGGGTGCTGGCAACCATGTTCAGTAGTCGCGTTCTTGGCCTGGTGAGTCGGCTGACCGGCGCGCAGCAGCGCGAGTACCTGTCGGGGCTGCTGATCGGCCACGAGATCGCCGGTTTGCTGGCCAGGGTGCAGGTGGAGTGGCGGCAGGCGCATATCGCCTTGATCGGGCGGGCCGCGCTTTGCGCGCGCTATGCCGAGGCGCTCCGGTATTTCGGACGGGAGGCGCTGATCCTGTCGGAGGACGCCGGCGTTCACGGGTTGTGGTCGTTGATTTCGAGCGACTGTGGCTGCGATGCGCTTCAAGGGTGCGAAAAATGAAACAGGAAACGTTGCGGCGGCATTTTCATGAGGCGCTGGAATCGGCCGGGCTCGTCGCGATTCTGCGGGGCATAGAGCCTGACGAAGTGGTGGATGTCGGCGGGGTGTTGTATGAGGCGGGCTTTCGCATCATCGAAGTGCCGTTGAATTCGCCGCAGCCTCTTCGCAGCATCGAACGGTTGGCGGCGAGCCTGCCCGCCGACACGCTCGTGGGGGCGGGCACTGTCCTGGCTGCGCGCCAGGTTGGGGAAGTGCTTTCCGCAGGTGGACGCCTGGTCGTCATGCCGCACTCGGACAACGGCATCATCCGGGCGGCCATCGATGCCGGGATGGCGGTGTTGCCCGGTGTGGCCACGCCCACGGAGGCTTTTGCCGCGCTGGGGGCGGGCGCCATCGCGCTGAAGGCGTTCCCGGCTGAGCTGTTGACGCCGACGGTGCTCAAGGCCTGGCGCGCGGTGTTGCCGGCGGATGTCCCGCTCGTGCCCGTCGGAGGCATCACCCCTGACAACATGCAGGCTTACCTGGACGTCGGGGCGGCGGGGTTTGGCCTGGGCAGCGCGCTCTACCGCGCCGGCGACACGGCCGCCGCCGTTCGACCGCGCGCGCAGGCATTCATGGCGCGCTGGCGTCAGGCGACCGCGCGGTCAACGGGGTGACCTGCCCACGCCTCAGTGTGTGCGTGTCTGGTCGCAGGCGAAACGAATGAGCCTCTGCGCGACCGCTGTGGTGGCGCCACCCTTGCGTGTGACGATGCCGAAGGTGTCGGCCGGAATCTTCAGTTCGATCGGCAGGATCCGGATCAGTCCGGCCTCCGTGAACAGGTTCGCCACGTCGGTGGGCAACAGCGCGGCCATGCCGACGCTTTCCCGCAGGAGGGCGACGGTGATGAAGGTGGAGTCCGTCTCGATGAAATTCGCGGGCAGGGACAACCCCGCCAGATCCATCTCCTTTTCCAGCAGGGCCCGCAAGGGCATTTTCTTTGGATAGACCACCCAGCGGTGGCCCCTGAGATCCGCGAATGACATGTGTTCCGCGGTGTCGGGGTGCCCTCGGCCGACGACGACCGATATGGGTTCGCCACTGACGGGGTAGTAGCTGTATTCGTAGGGTTCCGCGCTGACGCTGGACCGGCCGATCATCAGGTCGATGCGGCCATCGTCCAGCAGGCTCAGCAAGTGCCGGCTGGTGCCTTCGATGATTTCCACGGAAAGGTTGGGGTGGGATTCGCGCAGCCAGTTCAAGGATGACACCAGAACCCCCGGCACCGCCCCCATGATGGTGCCGATGACCAGGCTGCCACCGGCCCCCGATTGGATGTCCTGAACCTCGCGGCAGAAATTGTTGAGCTCCGACGTGATGAGTTTCGCGTAACGAATGGCGCAATGGCCCATGGGGTTGGGAGCCAGGCCGGTTTTCGTGCGCTCGAAAAGCGTCATGCCCAGCATGCCCTCGATTTCCAGAAGGGCTTTGCTGGCGGCCGACTGCGTCATGAACATGGCTTTCGCGGCGTTGCGCAGCGATTTTTGCTCGCTCAGGGCGACCAGCAACTGCAATTGCTTGATTCGCAGCTTGCCGATGACGGTTTTTATTATCGTGTCGGTGTCAGTCATGACTCATGATGCATGTCGTCGCATGCCTGGCGATCTGTGAATGCCTGGCTGCGCGAGCCACTGTTTCGCGCGTTGACCGGCGCCTGCGGTGGGCAAGCGCCGGGGCATGACGGATTGCGCGGTCAAGTATTCGCGCTCGCAACCGGTTTCCACTCAAACACCAGATGCTCGGAGCCTTTTCTCCCTATCGTGATGTTGCGGGTCTTGGTCTGGTTCTTGAATGTGGCCGAGACCCGATAGTGGCCCGGCTGCAGCTTGACCAGCATGTACGGCCCCTGCGCCGTGGTGTCCAGAACCGTGTTGAGCCGCGCGTTTTTGATGACCACCTTCACATCGGCCAGGTAGTCGCCCTGTTTACCCTCCTGTTCGGCGAACGTCATCGCCAATGGATAGTGTGACATGGCCTGCTTGAACGACGTGGATTCGTCGATGCCGATGCCGCCGCTCACGTACGTGACCGCGCCCTGGTGTTGCAGGGGCGGCAGTTCGGCCCACGCCGACGACGTGAAGCCGGCACCCGCCAGCAGCATGCCCGCGAGCGCGAGCGCCAGCGGGGTGGGGGATTTTTTGGAATCAGTGTTTCTGAAATACATGATGCACTCCTTGTCTTTCCATTGTATGGGGAATCTGTTTCGCGCCGAATGGTTCGCGAGGCGGGCCACCTGAAAGGGTGCCCATCCGGTTCTTGTGGATCGCCGGGTGTGCGGGGGTATGCGGTGCGTTGAGACGACGCATGGCGATGGCCAGAAAGTGGCGGGAAGCTCCGTTCGAGATGCGAGAATATGACAGATTCCACGCTTGATAGTTCCGTATTGAACAGACTGTACGTCATATCGGCGAGTCTGGAGTTTCTATAATGAACAGGCTGTTTTTCGTTCTTTCATCAAGAGGATCATCATGGCTTTTTCAATTTACACGGCATCGGTGCCAGTCTTCAGGCAGTACCTGGGCAGCCTGGATGCCATTCTGCACAAGGCGGAGAAACACGCGGTCGATGGCAAGTTCGATCCCGACGTCTTGTTGCAGGCGCGCCTGTATCCCGACATGTTCCCGTTCGTCCGCCAGGTGCAGCTTGCCGCGAGCTTCGCCCGCGACATCACCGCCCGGCTTGGCGGAACCGATATTCCCAAGTACGACAACACCGAGCACAGCTTCGCCGATCTGCATGCGTTGATCGTCCGGACGCTTGCCTTCATCGACAGCGTGCCGCAAACCACCATCGAAGGTCACGAGGATCGCAAGACCGCCACGCGGGTGGGTACGCCCCAGGAGAAGACCTATACCGCTCAGTCTTACCTGTTGACCTACGGGATGCCACAGTTCTTCTTTCACATCACGACGGCTTACGCCATCCTGCGCCACAACGGCGTAGTGGTCGGCAAGCGGGATTTTCTGGGGAAGTTCTAGAGGGCTGAATC
>DASTNK010000020.1:0-6340 GCA_035720945.1 Burkholderiaceae bacterium | reverse complement strand
GCCTGTGCGTGCTGTCGCACGCCCGCGCCGCAGACTCGTCTCTGTGGCCCTGTTCCTCGGCTTGGTGGCGACGCAATGCGCCACAACGCCGGACGGCCGTTAGCCGCTATCGCGCTCTGTGGAGTCCGGACCTTCCTCGATACACGCATGCACCGCGATTGCCCGGCCCGCCTCAAGCTAGCATTGTATCGAATCGCGGAGCGGCTGGCATACGGGGGCGTGTACCTGCGACAATAGCTCCCGTATCAATTTCCGCTTCCGATTTTCGTTTCTCCATGCCCGCGACAACTCTTATCACCCTCACCGACGTGCAGCTGGCCTATGGCCATCATCCACTGCTGGACCACGCCGATCTCGCAATAGGCCCCGGCGAGCGTATCGGCCTCATTGGCCGCAACGGCGCCGGCAAGTCATCCCTGCTCAAGATGCTTGACGGTCGTGTCGTCCCCGACGACGGAGAAATCATGCGACTGGGTGGGCTGAAAACCGCGACGGTCGAGCAAGAACCCGACCTCGACGACACGTCGACCATCCATGATGCGCTGTGTGGAGGTTCCAGCCATCACGAAGATTGGCAACGGCCCGCGCGGGCAAGGATGCTGGCGGATCAGCTGGGGCTGGACGCGAATGCGCTGATCGCCTCTCTCTCCGGAGGTCTTCGCAAACGTGTCGCGCTGGCGCGGGCCCTGGCCAGCGAGCCTGATCTGTTGCTGTTGGACGAACCCACCAACCATCTCGACTTCACTGGAATCTCCTGGTTGGAGAATCTGCTGGCAACCGCCCGGTGCGGCGCGGTCATCGTCACGCACGACCGTCGTTTTCTCGATGCGGTCGCCACACGCATCGTCGAGCTCGATCGCGGGCGGCTGTTCAGTTTCCCCGGTGACTATTCAGCCTGGCACGCCCGGAAGATCGAATGGCTCGTGGCCGAACAAGCACAGAATCAGAAGTTCGACAAGACCCTTGCGCAGGAAGAGGTCTGGATACGCAAGGGGGTCGAGGCTCGCCGCACACGCAATGAAGGCCGCGTGCGGCGACTCGAACAATTGCGGCGTGACCGCATCGAGCGTCGAGAACGGCAGGGCAACGTCAAACTGTCCATCGATGAAGGCAAACGATCGGGACGTCTCGTCGCCGAACTCGACGACGTCACGTATGCCTACGACGAGCGGCCTATCGTGAGCCATCTCAGCGCCACCATCATGCGAGGTGACCGCATCGGCATCATCGGGGCCAACGGCGCGGGCAAGACCACCCTGATTAAACTCATCCTGGGTGAACTGGCCCCCCAATCAGGGCGGGCCCGCCTCGGCACGAATCTGGCGGTTGGCTATTTCGATCAGATGCGATCCGGCCTGGACGAGAACGCCACACTGGCCGACACGATCAACCCCGGCAGCGAATGGGTGGAAATCGGCAACCAGCGCAGGCACGTGATGAGCTACCTCGAGGACTTCCTGTTTCCAGCGGCCCGCGCCCGGTCACCGGTCAGCAGCCTGTCCGGCGGCGAACGCGCGCGACTGGTGCTGGCCCGCCTGTTCGCCCGCCCCACGAACCTGCTGGTCATGGACGAACCCACCAACGACCTCGACATCGAAACGCTTGAGTTGCTGGAAGAGCTGTTGCAGGACTACACCGGCACTGTTCTGCTGGTCAGCCATGACCGCGCGTTTCTGGACAATGTCGTTACCCAGACCCTGGCGGCCGAGGGCGACGGTCATTGGGGGGAATACGTGGGTGGGTACGACGATTGGCTGGCTCAGCGGGCCTCTTCTGTCATAGAGCCCGCGCCGTCGGCCCAACGCTCCACAAAGCGGGGCCTGTCGACGAAGCCCGAAACGCCACCGTCCGTCAGCGGACGACAGATCAGAGTCGGGAAGATCACCGCCTGGGAGCAACGCGAACTCGACGGCCTGCCCGATGTCATCGCCGACCTCGAATCACAGCAAGCCGCCCTCACCGCCAGGCTTACCGACGCCAACCTGTACCGGGACGCGCCGGATGAAGTCGGCAAGATCAACGCTCAATTGCGTGAACTCGAGACAAAGCTGGACGCCTTGTTCGCCCGCTGGGAAAGCCTGGAAGAGAAACAGGCCAGCGGCTCCTGACACCCTCGCGCCACCGTGGCAAAAAAAGCGCGGAGGGAGGTCTCCTGGCCAGGCGCCGTCAATCTTGCGCTGCCACGGACCAAGGCAGAGACTCGCCCGCGGCCAACGGCACGACGGCACTTTCACCGACAGCCAGCTCACGTGGGATGTCGAGGGCCGAGCGCACCAGTGTGAGCGACCCCGTATTCACCGGCAGGCCATAGAAAGCCGGCCCATTGAGGCTGGCGAAAGCCTCGAGCCGGTCGAGCCGGCCGACCGAATCGAACGCGCTGGCATAGAGTTCCATGGCATGAAGAGATGTGTAGCATCCGGCGCAACCGCAATCCTGCTCTTTCGCCCCTTTCAGGTGCGGAGCGCTGTCGGTCCCCAGGAAGAAGCGGCCCGAATCGCTGGTGGCCGCTTCGACCAGCGCGCGTCGATGCGTCTCGCGCTTGAGGATCGGCAAGCAATACCAGTGCGGCCGCAGCCCTCCCTGAAACAACGCATTCCGGTTGTACAGCAGATGATGCGCGGTGATCGTGGCCGCGATCGGACCTTGCGCCTCCCGCACGTAATCGGCGCCGTCGCGCGTGGTGATGTGCTCGAACACGACTTTCAGTTCGGGAAAGCGGCGACGCAGCGGAATCATGACGCGCTCGATGAACACGGCTTCCCGATCGAAGACATCGATGTCCTTGTCCGTGACCTCGCCATGCACCAACAGCGGCATGCCGACTTCCTGCAGGGCCGCGAGCGCACCCGAGCAACGCCCCAGCAGATCGGTGACACCGGCATCCGAATTGGTGGTTGCGCCGGCCGGGTATAGCTTGACGGCATGCACCAGCCCCGAATCGTGCGCGCGCGCGATTTCGTCCGCCGAGGTGTTGTCGGTCAGGTATAGCGTCATGAGCGGGGTGAAGGCCTTGCCGTCGACGCCGGCGCGCGCCATGGCGGCAAGAATGCGCTGACGATAGTCCAGCGCCAGCGCGGTCGACACCACCGGCGGCTTCAGGTTGGGCATGACGATGGCGCGGGCGAACTGGCGTGCCACGTCACCGATCACGGCGTCCAGCACCGGTCCGTCACGCAAATGCAGGTGCCAGTCGTCAGGGCGCGTGATGGTCAGCGAGGAGGTTACGTTCGCGGACATGGTCAGGCCGCATCCAAAGGAAGGCTGCGCTCCACCAGGCGGCAGAACATGGCGCTGCCGGTCGGGATGACCGCATCGTTGAAATTGAAGATGGAACTGTGCAGGACGCAGCCCTTTTCCGCTCCCCCCTGCCCCAGGCGGAAATACGCGCCCGGACGCTGCTTCAACATGACGGAAAAATCCTCCGATCCCATGGACGGGGTGAGATTGGGCACCACGTTGTCCGTGCCGAAAAGTTCGGTGGCCACGTCGGCGACCAACGCGGCGTGTTCCGGCGTATTCACCGTGGCGGGGAACAGCTTGTTGTACTTGAACTCGATCTTGGCGTTGAAGGCCGACGCGATGCCAGCGATGATCTGCTCCATGCGCGCGATCACCTGTTCCTGGACGACGGGGCTGAACGTGCGCACGGTACCGCACAGCAACGCATCCCTGGGGATGACATTCTTGGCTTCGATATTCCCCGCCTTGACGGCCGCCACGGTGACGACCGCGGAATCGGGCGCCGGTACATTGCGTGACACGATGGTCTGCAGAGCAGTGATCAATTGCGCCGCGATGATGATCGGGTCGTTCGTCTGGTACGCATGGGCGCCATGCCCACCACGCCCTTCTATATGAATATCGAACAGATCGGCCGCCGCCATCATCGGACCGGGGCACACTCCTATCACGCCAGGCGGCAGGCCGGGCCAGTTGTGCAGACCAAAGATGGAATCGCAAGGGAAACGTTCGAACAAGCCATCGTCCAGCATGGCCTGGGCGCCACCGAGCCCTTCTTCCGCCGGCTGGAAGATGAGGTTGACCGTGCCGTTGAAATTGCGCGTTTCCGCCAGATAGCGGGCCGCCCCTAGTAGCACCGTTGTGTGTCCGTCGTGGCCGCAGGCATGCATGACCCCTTTGTGCGTCGATGCGTAGCCGTGCCCTCCGGTCTCAAGGATGGGTAACGCGTCCATGTCGGCCCGCAACCCTATACCGCGTCCGCTGGTGTTTTTTTTGCCGTGCAGCACCCCAACCAGGCCGGTGCGCCCCACATTGCGGTGGACCTGATAGCCCAGCGACGTCAGCGCGCTGGCGACCAAATCGGATGTGCGGGTTTCCTGGAACCCCAGTTCGGGATGCGCGTGGATGTCCTGCCGAATGGCGGTGAGCTCTTCATGAAATGACTGGATCGACTCGATGATGTTCTTTGCGTACATGCCCCGGCACCCTTGGAAATGATGGCCAACGGCGCCCGCCGCAGGCTGTGCATATCATAGCGTAACGGAACGGCCGCGTCCGTTTCCACACCATCGCCGCGCCTTTACGTCCTGCGCCTCGTACACTGTTATCCAGTTGCGGTAGCATTACCGGAAACCACCTCTGAAACAAACGTGGAACCTTAGTTCAACTCATTCACCCTTCACCTTACCGAACCATCATGAGCTACGACCCTCAGAACGTTTTTGCCAAGATCCTGCGTGGCGAGTTGCCAAGCATCAAAATCCATGAAGACGACCACACGCTCACCATCATGGACGTCATGCCTCAGGCCGATGGGCATGTGCTGGTGCTGACCAAAGAACCCGTTGCCGAAATCTTCGGACTGTCTGAAGCCGGCGCCGCCGCCTGCATGCGCACGGCCCGCAAGGCCGCTATCGCGGTGAAGGCGGCATTGGGCGCGGAAGGAATATTGGTTGCGCAATTCAATGGGCGGGCCGCCGGGCAAACCGTTCCCCATGTGCATGTGCATGTGGTGCCTCGCCAGAATGGCGAACCGTTGCGCCCGCACGCCGCCAAACCGGAAGACCCCGCCAAACTCCAGGCGTTGGCAGAAAAGATCGTGGCGGCCTGGCCCGCCTGAAAGCAGTGGTAACAATCGGGCGGTTTCCCCTGACGTCTTGGCAACAGCCCGGGCGTTCCACAAACGCGAATGCGTAAAACGCTTTGTGTTTCACGACATCTCAAGGTATGCTCGGAGCGTCGTATCTTTCATTCATAGCTAGGAGCTTTTCTCTATGGCAACAGCCCAGAAACCTGCCCGCAAACCCAATCCGGCATTTATGAAGCCCCTGACACCCAGTGCGACACTGGCCGCCGTCATCGGCCCCGAAGCCGTCCCCCGCACCGAAGTCACCAAGAAAATCTGGGATTACATCAAACTGCACAACCTCCAGGATCCCGCCAATCGTCGCAACATCAACGCCGATTCCAAGCTTCGCCCGTTGTTCGGCAAAGACCAGGTCTCCATGTTCGAGCTCACCAAGCTCGTTAGTGCGCACCTCAAGTAGGCCGCGCCAGTCGCCCGCGTCTCGAACGCGCGCCCAAATATGAAACGCCGCCCAGCAGGGCGGCGTTCTTCATTATGGCTGGAGGCTTGAAATTCAGTAGTTGGAAGACGGGGCGTAACCCGACAGCAAGGCAAGCCACCCTTTCGCGATACGGTATATCAACCAGATGATCGCGATCGCACCCGTTATCCAGCCAATGAAAATCAACGTCAGCACAAAGCTGATCACCATCCAGAGCAGCCCCCACCAGAACGTGCGGATGACCCAATCAAAATGCGGGGCGTACACGGTGCCCGCCGCATCAGCCCGCTTCAGGTAGGCCACAATGAGCGCTGCGACAGCACCGGCCCCCAAGAAGAAAACGCTTACTATGCCCAAGGCGAAAAGTGCGTAGATGACGTGGGTCAGGGTTAGCAGAGAGGGGCCCTTGGCTGCTTCAGGCGGCACTTCGTCGTTCATACGATCTCCCTTGAGACAGAACCAGATCAGCCCACCCATCCGAGGGTGGGAATGGCAAGCTCGTATTGTAAGGTAAACCCGCGCTGTGAAGCACGGTGGCAAGCCTGGGTGGCTTGAGGGAGAGGGGCGGTCAGGTCCACAAACGGGCCGCCGCGAGTGGCGTGAACCGAACAAGCCTGGTTGACTTGGAGGGCAGGCAAGCGCCGGGATGGAGCGGGGCGAGGTGGTGGGGGGCCCCAAACGGCGACGCCCCGCCGGGGTGAGCCGGGCGGGGCGTTGCTTTACAGATAAGGAGCCTGACGATGACCTACTTTCACAGACGTACGTCCACTATCATCGGCGCAAAGGCGTTTCACGGTCCTGTTCGGGATGGG
>DASTNK010000019.1:0-19594 GCA_035720945.1 Burkholderiaceae bacterium | reverse complement strand
GTCTTGCCCTGCACCTCGTCGTTGAAGGCCGCATCGAGTTTCTGCAGTAGAGTCTGTTTCTGGCGCCGGTTCACCGCCTCGACCACGCGCAGCAACTCGGCCTGATAGCCGGTGCTTTCCGCGCTCTGCGTGAGCGCCTGCACATCCTTGGTGAAGCACGAACCGCCGTAGCCACAGCCCGGGTAGATGAAGTGGTAGCCAATGCGCGGGTCCGAGCCGATGCCGCGACGCACCTGTTCAATGTCGGCGCCCAGGCGCTCCGCCAGGTTCGCCATCTCGTTCATGAAGCTGATCTTCGTGGCCAGCATCGCGTTGGCGGCGTACTTGGTGAGCTCGGCGGCCCGCACGTCCATGAACATGAATTTGTCGTGGTTGCGATTGTAGGGCGCATAGCATTCGGTCATCAGCGCCTTGACCCGTTCCGAATCGGTGCCCACCACGATGCGCGCGCCACGCGTGAAGTCTTCGATCCCCGCGCCTTCCTTCAGGAATTCCGGGTTCGAGCAGACGTCGAAGTCAATGCTCAGGCCGCGTGCCGCCAGCGCCTCGGCCACCGTGGCCCGCACCTTGTCGGCCGTGCCCACGGGCACCGTGGATTTGTCGATCACCACCTTGTGGTCGGCCATGTGCATGCCGATGGTGCGCGCCACCGCCAGCACGTGCTGCAAGTCGGCGGAACCGTCCTCATCGGGCGGCGTGCCCACGGCGATGAACTGCAGCACGCCGAACGCCACGGCCTCGGCCGGGTCGGATGTGAAACCCAGACGGCCATCGGCCATGTTGCGTTGAATCAGGCCTTCCAGACCCGGTTCGTAGATGGGCACGACACCACGGCGCAGGCCATCGACCTTCGCCTGGTCGACGTCCATGCACAGGACGTGATGCCCGCCATCGGCCAGACACGCGCCAGTGACCAACCCCACATAACCGCTACCGAATACCGTGATCTTCAATGACTTACCTTTTGATTCCCGATGGCCCGCGCCGACGTTCCGTTTTCGAACCCAGGCGCTCGAAGCCTTCCAGATAACGGCGACCCATCTCGACCACGTCGTGTTCGCGCCGCACATAATCATAGGCGCGTTCCACGGCCGCGTCGCGGAACCCCGCGTCGTCCAGCATGCGCCGCATGCCCTCGGCCATCGCCTCGTGATCCCGTGCCCGACACAACACACCGCGCCCGTCGGCCAGGCTTTCCTTGAGCCCGCCCGCGTCCGTGGAGACGACCGGCACGCGCTGTAGGAAGGCATCGAGCACACTGCTGCCCAGCGCCTCTTCGACTGAGCTCATGGCGAACACGTCCATGATGCTGTAGAGGCTTTCGACATCGGATTGAAAGCCCGCGAACAGATAGACTTTTTGCAACCCCAGTTCATCGACCAGGGCGCGAGCGGCCGGTTCGGCGTCGCCCCCGCCCCCCAGGTGCACGAAGACGAAGTCGTCGCGCTGTCCCGCCAGGCGATGCACCGCCCGGATCATGGTCAATGGGTCTTTGTCGTCGACCAGGGCGGCGGATGTGCCGATCAGGCGTTTGCCATGCAGGCCGAATTCTTCCACGAAGCGCGCCACGCGGGCGTCGTCGACCGACACGGGTTCGATGGCGCTGCGAATGATGGACGGCGCCAGCCCCAGCCGCCGGGGCTCCGCCGCCGCCGATTCGCTGATGGCCACGAACCAGTCCACGTGCCGCCACTTGAAACGGGTGCGCGCATCATGCCGCACATGGAAGTCGGTGCGGCGCGAAAACACCACGGGCCGGCGGTGGCGCCAGCGCGTGAGGGCTGCCCAGGTGATGGTGTTGGCGGTTTGCGCATGAATGATGTCGAAATGGTTGCCCGACGCCATCAGGTACGCGGCCTGGCCCGCGGGGCCGGCCTGTTCGATCACGTTGAACCCTTCGGCCCGCGCGACCGCGGCGATCTTGCCACCGCGCCGCGCCATCAACGAGACATCGTGGCCGGCCCGGCGGAACTGCCGCATGCAGTACAGGGTCTGCCGCTCGCCCCCGCGCCACCCGCGCTCGAAGTTCAGTTCCAGGATTCGC
Organism: Burkholderiaceae bacterium; assembly: GCA_035720945.1. Classification (GTDB taxonomy): domain Bacteria; phylum Pseudomonadota; class Gammaproteobacteria; order Burkholderiales; family Burkholderiaceae_B; genus SCQX01. The sequence continues at coordinate 17,550 of DASTNK010000019.1, read as the reverse complement.
ATGAAAGCGGGCGGGCCGAGGCGCGCGGCCTCAACCCTTGCGGACCGGCCGCTTCCAGCCCGGTATTGATTTCTGGGTCGGACGCGACAAGGTCAGTTGATCGGCCGGCGCGTCACGGGTAAGCGTGGTGCCGGCTCCAAGCGTGGCGCCACGCCCCACCGTGACCGGTGCAACCAGTTGCGTGTCGGACCCGATGAACGCATCGTCTTCGATGATGGTGCGGAACTTGTTGACGCCATCGTAATTGCAGGTGATGGTGCCGGCCCCCACATTGACGCGCTGGCCAATGGTGGCGTCGCCGATGTAGGTCAGGTGATTGGCCTTGGAGCCGCGCCCCAGCGTGCTTTTCTTGATCTCGACGAAGTTGCCCACGTGCGCCTGCGCGCCGATGTCGGCACCGGGGCGCAGCCGGGCATAGGGGCCGATGCGGGCGTCGTCGGCGATGACGGCCTCTTGCACATGCGTATAGGCGTCGATCTGCGTACCCGCGCCCACCTCCGCGTTCTTCAACACGCAGAAGGGGCCGATACGCACGCCGTCGGCAAGCGAAACGTCACCTTCGAACACGCAGCCCACATCTATATAGACGTCGCGCCCGCAGGCCAGCGACCCGCGCACGTCCAGGCGCGCGGGATCGGCCAGCGTGACCCCTTGCTCGAGCAGGCGCCGGGCTTGCTCGCCCTGCCAGACGCGTTCGACCTGGGCCTGCTGGATACGGCTGTTGACCCCCAGGGTTTCCCAATCAGCGCCCGGCTCGGCCGAATTGACCGCGACCCCATCGCCCACCGCCAACCCGACGAGGTCCGTCAGGTAGTACTCCTGTTGCGCGTTGTCGTTGCCGATGCGCGGCAACGCGGCCTTGAGCCACGCGGTGGGCACGGCCAGGATGCCGGTGTTGACCTCATTGATGACCTGTTCAGCAGGTGAAGCGTCTTTGTGTTCGACGATGCGCCGTATGTGCCCCGCCTGGTCGCGCACGATGCGGCCGTAGCCGCTCGGATCATCGAGCCTCTGCGTGAGCACGGCCATGCCCTGGGCGCGCGCGGCGATCAGGCGTTTCATGGTGTCGGCCTGGACCAGGGGCACGTCGCCATACAGCACCAGCGTCGTGCCCGACGCCCCATCGTCACGCAATAGCGGCGCGGCCAGGCCCACCGCATGGCCCGTGCCCTGTTGCGGCACCTGCAGGGCGAACGCCACGTCTTTTTCATCTGTGAATGCCTGGCGGACGCGATCGGCGCCATGCCCCACCACGATGACAATCTGGTCGGGATTCAGTTCGCGGGCGTTGTCGAGCACGTGCGCCAGCATGGACTTGCCGGCCACCGGATGCAGGACCTTGGGCAGATCGGACTGCATGCGCTTGCCCAGGCCCGCGGCCAGGATGACGATATTCAACATGGGTTCGTTCTCTTATTGAATGCACCGGCCAGGAATGCTCCCGCCGTCGACCACTTATTCGCCCGCCCCACCGGGTGTCTTTCTGGGCGTGGCCGCCCGGCCCCGCGTGCCCGATGACGGTTTGCGGCCTTTGGCCGTCTTGGAAGGGGTCGATTTTACGGCAGATTCCGCACCCGCCCCCGCGCCGGGCTGCGCGGCTGTCTTGGCGTCATCGGCCCCCCGCAGTGTGGCCGCGGTGGCGGCCGCCAGCGTGTCGAACTGGCCTTGCAGCATGTTCCACCAGGCCTGCGCGGACGACGGCATGGCCGACGCGCCAGAGGACGCGCCGTCAGCGGCCGCGCCTTTGGCCTTCTTGCCAGCCTGCGCCGGCGCGTCGGGCTTGTGGATGCCCAGCGCGGCTTCAAGCGGCGACTGGCCGGCGGCGGCCTGCCCGGCCCCGGCCGCCGATTCGACGAAGGAGCGCAAGGTGGAGATGGTGGCCCGCTGCACTTCCAGCCCCTGGATGGCGCTGGTCAGCATGGACAGATTCATGCGCAGCCAGTTCTCCACCGCGCGCAGATCGGCGATGCGCTTGTCGAGCTCTTCGAGCGTCATGGGCGCGGCCATCGCCGACTGGCTCAGCCCGCCCGCACTGGCCAGCCCCTGCCACGCCTGGCGCATCATTTCCATACCGGCCAGCAGCGGGTTCTGCGCCTGGTCGCCGGTTTGGCCCAGGCCGGGAAGTACGAAGGGATTGGGGCTTTCGGCGGGCATGATGACTCCTCGGCATGGCACTATCGTGTGCGGTGCCACTAGCTTAAACTGAACACCCCCGCACCGTCTAATCCGCGCCCGCCATGAAGCCTTCGTACACGCTTGCCGAGCTCGAATCCGCCATCAACTATTGGCGTGCCCGGTCGCCTTCGACCGGTGAGGAAAGTGCTTTGTGCGCCGAAGCCGCGGCGCTGGCCGAGCCCTACGCCCTGCTGATATTCAACGCGCGCCATGACGTCAGCTGGAACAATCTGGCACGCGACGCCCAAGAGGCGCTACGCGGTTGGGTCGCCAGCCAGCCCGTCGAGTCGGGCAAGGCATCCGCGCAAGGGAATCCACCACCAGACAGCCCGCACGCCCGTTGAACACAACGGATTGGCCAAACCGTCATCGTGAGGGCCACGCGGGCTTACTTGTGACCCGGTGGCGCGACGCACGCCACGATTTCAGTTTGTCGCCACGCCAAGCCGGCCGCGTATCCCTTCGAGCAGCACCAGTTCGGCTTCCGCCGTGAAAGCGCGTGCCCGCATCAGGGACAAGACCTCTTCGACCCCGGCGCGGCGGAATTCGCTGACTTCCCCATCCTGGTTGGCCAGCGCCACGCCATCGTCCAGCACGCATTCGCTGATGAACAAGTCTTCCACCTGATAGCCTTCCGGCAGGCGCTTGTGCATGCGCAGGATGATGCGCAACGGCGAATGACCGGCCATGGCCTCTGGCGTGAGGCCGGCCTCTTCGGCCGCTTCGCGCACCAAGGCGGTATCAAGCGCCTCGCCCGCGCCCACCAGGCCGCCGACCAGCGTATCCCATTTACCGGGATCGGTGCTCTTGGTCAGGGCGCGCCGCGCAATCCATAATTCGCCTTGCGGTGTCCACGCATTGAGATGCACGGCCCGGGTCAACAACCCCAGGGGCCGCATCGCACCGCGCTCGATCGCCGCCAGGCGGCGCCCCTCGCCAACCACATCGAGCATTTCGTCGCGCCACGCACGGATGCAGCCCGCCTCGTCCAGCACCTGGGCCACGCGGGCCAACACGGCGTTGAGGGATAACCTTGGCGACGTCGACGCGGTGATGTGCACGGCCTCGTCCTCGATGCGCACACCGGGCAAACCGCGCAGCGAAGCGGTCGCCCTGGCCGTGACCCAGCCGGCCACCCTGGCCGATACGGTCAGTGGACGAGAGCCATTGGAGGGCAACTGCTGGAGCGAACGCAAAAGCGCCACGCGGCGTACTTCTATAGCCGCGGGCAATGAACCGGCGCCGGGGGATGTCATGCGGAAATTGTAGTGCAAGCGTTGGGGTCTTGGCGCAGTGTACCGCGCAACCGTACTACCATCGGGGTATTGCGACCATACAACAGGGGAATTGGCGAGCCGGCCCGGCTGTAAGGAAAGGTTAAGCAAGAATATTTTCATTCGCTATAATCTGGCAGTCTCCAAGTAATTCGAGCAGGCGGTTCGAGGCATAGCAGTTACGAGCCTGCCATCCATATCACTGTGTACTCTTCGAATGCGGCGGGCGTTTTCCGGCCAGCCGATCGACGGTTGCCGCGCGAAGATGACGCACCGTATTTAGAGGTCAGCATGAAGAAGTTGAGAGGGATACTGGGGACTGGCGCGTGGCTATGGATGGCTGCCGCGAGCGCCAAGATTGAAAACATGCCCGGTGGACCACAGGTCAACCAGCTCGACCTGCATAAAGGAGTCACCACCATTTCCCAGCGCATCTGGGACTTGAACTGGATGATCATGATCATCTGCGTCATCATTTTCGTTGGCGTGGTCGGGGTCATGTTCTACTCCATCATCATGCACCGCAAGTCGCGCGGCCATGTGGCATCCAAGTTCCACGAACACACGGCCCTGGAAGTGGCCTGGACGGTCATACCGTTCCTCATCATCATCAGCATGGCCATCCCCGCGACGAAAACCGTGGTCGCCATGAAAGACACTTCCAGCCCTGACCTCTCCATCAAGGTCACCGGCTATCAGTGGAAATGGGGCTACGACTACCTGGACGGCGCCGCCGCCGGCGTGCACTTCCTGTCCAATCTGAAGACACCCATGTCGCAGATCGACGGCAAAGCCCCCAAAGACAACTTCTACCTGCTTGAAGTCGACAAACCGCTCGTGGTGCCGGTCAACAAGAAAGTCCGCGTCATCGTCACGGCCGATGACGTCATCCACTCGTGGTCGGTCCCTGACTTCGGCGTCAAACAGGACGCCATCCCGGGCTTCCTGCGCGACACCTGGTTCCGTGCCACCAAGATCGGCACCTATCGCGGCGCCTGTTCCGAGCTCTGCGGCAAGAACCACGCCTACATGCCCATCGTGGTGAAGGTCGTGTCCGACGCCGATTACGTCAAGTGGGCCAAGAAGGAAAAGGGCGCCATGCTTGCGTCGTCCGACGATCCCAACAAGAAATACTCCAAAGAAGAACTGGTCGCCCGCGGCAAGCAGGTCTTCACCAGCAACTGCGTTTCCTGTCACCAGGCCAACGGCAAAGGCATCCCGGGTACGTTCCCGGCGCTCGATGGTGACAAGAAATTCGTGCTGGCGCCCATGAAAGGCCAGATCCTCACCGTACTGAACGGCCACCCCGGCACCGCCATGCCGGCCTGGCGCAGCCAACTGGACGACGTCCAGGTCGCCGCGGTCATCACCTACACCCGCAATGCCTGGGACAACGCCGGCAAAGGCCCCGACCCCGTCGTGCAGCCTTCCGACGTCAAGGCCTTGCGCTAAGACAACGACCAAAACCGAACATGTCCAGCGAAGATTCACAGATTTCATACCAGGGCGGCCAACGAGCCCCCTCGGGTGAGTAGGAAGGAGCCACCATGAGCAGCGTTTCCATCGACCACGTGCCGCCCGGTACCGGGCACGACGACCACACCCATGCCGTGCCATACGGCTGGCGGCGCTGGCTGTTCGCCACCAACCACAAAGACATCGGGACGATGTATCTCATCTTCTCGTTCTGCATGCTGCTCGAAGGCGGCGTGCTGGCGCTGCTGATCCGAACCGAACTCTTCGAGCCCGGCATCCAGTTCTTCCAGCCCGAGCTCTTCAACCAGTTCACCTCGATGCATGGCCTGATCATGATCTTCGGGGCCATCATGCCGGCGTTCGTGGGCTTCGCCAACTGGATGATCCCCATGCAGATCGGGGCGTCCGACATGGCGTTCGCGCGCATGAACAATTTCAGCTTCTGGCTGCTGCCCGTCGGCGCCACGCTGATGACGGTGTCGTTCTTCGTGCCCGGCGGCGCGCAGGCGGCGGGCTGGACCATGTACGCCCCGCTGTCCCTGCAAATGGGCCCCGGCATGGACTTCACCATCTTCGCCATCCACATCCTGGGCGCCTCGTCCATCATGGGCGCCATCAACATCATCGTCACCATCCTGAACCTGCGGGCACCGGGCATGACACTGATGAAAATGCCCATGTTCTGCTGGTGCTGGCTGGTGACCGCCTATCTGCTGCTGGCCGTGATGCCGGTGCTAGCCGCCTCGGTCACCATGCTGCTCACCGACCGTCACTTCGGCACCACGTTCTTCAACGCGGCCGGCGGCGGTGACCCGGTGCTTTACCAGCACGTGTTCTGGTTCTTCGGCCACCCCGAGGTGTACATCATGATCCTGCCGGCCTTCGGCATGATCTCTGAGGTCATTCCGGTGTTCGCCCGCAAGAAACTGTTCGGCTACACCTCCATGGTGTATGCGGTGTGCGCCATCGCCATCCTGTCCTTCCTGGTCTGGGCGCACCACATGTTCGCCACCGGCATGCCGGTGACCGCGCAGTTGTTCTTCATGTATGCCACCATGCTCATCTCCATCCCCACGGGGGTGAAGATCTTCAACTGGGTGGCCACCATGTGGCGCGGCTCCCTGTCGTTCGAAACCCCCATGCTGTTTGCCATCGGCTTCATCTTCGTGTTCATGATCGGCGGCTTCACCGGGTTGGTTCTGGCGCTGGCCCCGGTCGACATCCAGCTCACCGACACCTTCTACGTCGTGGGCCACTTCCATTATGTGCTGGTGGCCTCCGCGCTGTTCGCGATGTTCTCCGCGACGTACTACTGGCTGCCCAAGTGGTCGGGCCGCATGTACGACGAAAAGCTCGGCAAGTGGCACTTCTGGATGAGCATGATCTCGTTCAACGTGGGGTTCTTCCCCATGCACTTCCTGGGTCTGGCCGGCATGCCGCGTCGTGTGGCCGATTACGCGCCGCAGTTCACCGATTTCAACCAGATCGCGACCATCGGTGCGTTCTGGTTCGGCCTGTCGCAGATCATCTTCATCTACGTGGTGGCGAAGGCCGTGTCGGGTCGTGGCGAACGCGCCTCCGCCAACCCCTGGGGGGCCGAGGAAGGCCTGGAGTGGACGGTGCCATCGCCCGCCCCGCACCACACTTTCGTCACCCCACCGATTGTCAATTAACGTATGACCCCAGAGCAACGCCGCCGTAGCCTCCGCACCGGAATCATCCTGCTGATTTTCGTCATCGCCATCATGGCCTGGACGTTCTGGAGCGGCTTCAAGGCGTAGCCGCCAGCCGGGAACCCCATGGACGACGACAATCCGCGCCCGCAGGAAGACAGAGCCAGTCTCCTGCAAACGCTCAAGGCGGTGTCCTGGGGGTTCCTGGGGGTACGCAGGAGGCAGGACCAGGAAAAGGACGCCAAGGGCATCAGCCCGGGCTACCTGATCATCATCGGCCTGCTTCTCACGCTGGTCTTCGTGTTGGTGCTGGTCACGATAGCCAGGCTGTTCGTGGCGAATCTGACGTAGTCGTCTTTTAGATTTATAAAGTGGTTTTGTAGGTTTATAAAATTCGTATCAGGAGAACAACATGAGTGCAAGTCACTCGGCTCAAGGAACCACGGCGCCTTATTACTACGTGCCGGCCCATTCGAGCCATCCGGTCCAGGCCAGTATCTCGATGCTCATGGTGCTGATCGGCGCGGCACTCTGGATCAACGGCTTCGAGCCCGGCCCGTGGCTGTTCCTGCTCGGCGTCATCTGTATGCTGACGACGCTGTTCTTCTGGTTCAAGGACGCCATCGGCGAGTCCGAAGGCGGCATGAACAGCGGCAAGGTCGATCACTCCTACCGCTGGAGCATGTCGTGGTTCATTTTCTCCGAGGTGATGTTCTTCGGGGCGTTCTTCGGTTCGCTGTGGTACACGCGCGAAGTCTCGCTGCCGTGGCTCACCAACCTCGATCACCAGACCCTGTTGTGGCCGCATTTCGCCGATGTCTGGCCCAACTTCGGCCCCGCCGGCACCATCGAACCGTTCAAGGCCGTCGGCCCGTTCTGGCTTCCCACGATCAACACGGCCCTGCTGCTGACCTCCGGCCTGACGATCACCATCGCGCACCACGCGCTGCGGGCCAACCACCGCGCCAAGACCATCTTCTGGATGATCGCGACCGTCATCCTGGGGTTCGCGTTCGTCGCCTGCCAGGCCCACGAATACTACGACTCCTACACCGAACTGAACCTGAAGTTCGATTCGGGCGCTTTCGGCTCGCTGTTCTACATGCTGACCGGCTTCCACGGGTTCCATGTGATCCTGGGCGCCACCATGCTGACCATCATCACCCTGCGCCTGATCCGGGGCCACTTCACCCCGAATCATCATTTCGGATTCGAAGGGGCGTCGTGGTACTGGCACTTCGTCGACGTGGTGTGGCTCGGGCTGTATCTGTTCGTCTACTGGCTGTAATCCCCACCAGCGCGAAACGCCGCGAAAAAAAGGCCGGCTTTGCCGGCCTTTTTCCTTAGTGCTGGGTCAACCCGGTGGCCTGGATCCAGCCCATGTGATGGGCGAACAACACAAACAGGAACAGCGCGATCGACAGGCCCACACGCACGGTCAAGGCGTTGACGGTACGGTTGGAGGTACCCTTGTCGCGCATCAGACTGATCAGGGCCGAGCCCAGGCTAGCCACGATCCCCAGGAACGCCACAATGACGATGAGATGCATTTCGGCCTCCGGTAAAGCTGGAAAATTTCAAACATGGCACGTCCGCACTCACCTATCCGAACCCTTGCCGCCCTGTTTTTGTTGGGCGTCATGATAGCGGTTTTCATTCCACTGGGGAATTGGCAGCTCCGGCGTGCCGAGCTGCGCAAGAGCACCATGCATGCCATCGAAGCCGGCGAGCACGGCGCACCACTGTCGATTGCCGCGGATTCGCCCAGGACCACCCTGAAAGAGTGGCATCCGGCCACCGCCCGCGGCGTGTGGCTCGACAAGTTCACTGTACTGCTAAATCGCAACGACAAGGGGCGTCCGGGATATTGGGTCGCCACGCCACTGTTGATCGACGCCGCCAGCCACACCGCTGTGCTGGTTCTGCGCGGCTGGTTGCCTTTCGTGGGGGCCGGCAAGACACCGGACGTGGCGCCAGCCGCCCCGGGGCCTCAGGACGTGGCGGGCACGCTGGTTTCCCGCGTGCCGCGCCTGTTCGAGCTCTGGCGCTTCTCCGGCGCTTCGCCGGATAAGCTGCCCACGACATTCCCCGCCCCCGGTGGGACGTTGCCGCAGTTGCAGAATCTGAACCTTCACGACTACTCGCGCGCGACCGGGCTCAAATTCGTGCCGGCCGTGCTGGAGCAGACCTCACCGGGCGGCGACAGCCTGGCGCGCGACTGGCCCAGGCCGTCCATCGACTACGCGCGTAACAATGGGTATGCCCTGCAATGGTTCAGCTTCGCCGCCATCGCGGCCGGCGCCTGGCTGGTGGTCGCCTGGCGGGCGCTGCGCCGCTGGCGTGCCAGACACTCTTCCCCCCAGCCCTCGGCGTGATCTCGCCACCCTCCGACAAGGACACCTCCCAAGGACTCACCGTGACTCAGCAAGCATCCACCCCCGGCGGCACGCCGGCACGCAAACAGCGCTCCATGTTCCCGCTCTACGCCATACTCGCCGTGTGCATCGCACCGGTCGTGCTGGCCTGGCTGGCGTATTACTTCCCGTCGCTGGGCCTGCGGCCCAGCGGCACCACCAACTACGGAACATTCGTCCAGCCGCAACGCCCTATTCCGCCTGCGAGCGCGCTGGCGCTGACGACGCTGGACGGCAAGCCGTTCGACCTGTCCAGCCTGAAAGGCAAATGGATATTGCTGACGGCCGATCAGGGCGCCTGCCCCAAGGCCTGCGTGCGCAAGCTGTTCATCCTGCGCAATGCGCACGCCAGCCAGGGCAAGAACGTAGAGCGGCTCACCCGCGTCTGGTTCGTCACCGACGATGCGCCCGTTCCCGCCGATGTGCTGAAGGCCTATGGCGGCACGCACATCGTGCGCGCCAAACCGGCGCAACTGGCCGCGTTCCTGGCGCCGCGTGCCGGAACGACCCGGGAAGCGGCGCTACGCGACCCCATGTGGGTCATCGATCCGCTCGGTCATCTCATGCTGCGGTTTCCCGCCAACGCCGATCCGATCTCGGTGCGCGATGACCTCAAGAAACTGTTGCACAACTCCCAGATCGGCTGAACGACATGTTGGATCGCATCAAGGCTCGCTATCGCAAACTGGTCTTCACGACCTGGTTCCTCACACTGGATCTCATCATGTTCGGCGCGTTCGTACGCCTGACCGATTCGGGGCTGGGATGCCCCGACTGGCCAGGCTGCTACGGGCATGTCACCCCCATCGGGGCGGCCAGCCACATCGAAGGCGCCCTGAAGGCGATGCCATACGGCGCGGTGAGCTTCTCCAAGGCCTGGATTGAAATGGTGCACCGCTACGCGGGGTCGATACTGGGGTTGCTCATCATCGCCATCGTGGTCATGGCGTGGCGCTACCGCCGGCAACTGGGCAACACCCCATACCTGGCCACTGTGGCGCTGGTGGCGGTCTGCGTGCAGGGCGCGTTCGGCGCCTGGACGGTCACGCACCGGCTCATGCCCGTCATCGTCACCACGCATCTTCTGCTGGGCATGTCCCTGCTGGCGCTCATGACCTGGCTCGCCGCCCGCGAGAAAAGCCATCTTCCCGTCCAGCCGGCGATGGGGTCCGCCCTACCCTGGATGGGAGTGGGGCTGGCGCTGCTGTTCACGCAGATCGCCCTGGGTGGGTGGGTGAGCACGAATTATGCCGCCCTGGCCTGCATGGATTTCCCCACCTGCCACGGCCAATGGCTGCCCACCATGGATTTCCGCGACGGGTACTCACTCATCCGCGCCCTGGGCATGCTGCCTTCCGGCGCCATGATCTCCCAGGCCGCGCTCACCGCCATCCACTGGACGCACCGCAATTTCGCCTTCATCGTGTTCATTTACCTGGGTGTGATGGGTTTTCGCCTGCGCCGCGACGCAGGGCTGCGCGGGCCCGCCACGCTGATGCTGGCCTTGCTGCTCGCGCAACTCTGCACTGGCCTGACGACCATATTCTTTCAGTGGCCGCTGGCGGTGGCGGTGTTGCACAACGGCGGCGCGGCGGGCCTGGTGCTGGCCACGGTTACCTTGCTGGTGCGTCTGAGCCGCGCCAAAAACGGCGCTAAAATACCATCATGACCTCTCTTTCGGCCCCATCGCCCGGCCTGCTGCGCCAGTACCTCGTCCTGACCAAACCACGCGTGACTCAACTCGCGGTTTTCTGCGCGGTCATTGGCATGTTCCTGGCCAGCCCGGGTGTGCCCGACCTGCGCGCGGTGGTCGCCGGAACGGTCGGCATCTGGCTGCTGGCCGCAGCCGCGTTCTCCATCAATTGCCTCATCGAACGCGAGGTCGACGCGCGCATGCTGCGCACGGCTCGGCGCGCCACGGCGCGTGGCACGATCTCCAACGCGCAAGTGTTGTCGTTCTCGGGTGTGCTGGGCGGCGTCGGCATGCTGGTGCTGTACAACTTGGTCAATCCCCTGACGATGTGGCTCACCTTCGCCACCTTCGTTGGCTACGCCGTCATCTACACGGCTATTCTCAAGCCACTCACACCGCAGAACATCGTCATCGGCGGGCTTTCCGGCGCCATGCCACCGGCGCTGGGCTGGGCGGCCATTTCCAATTCCGTGCCCGCCGAAGCCTGGTTGCTGGTGCTCATCATCTTCATCTGGACACCCCCGCACTTCTGGTCGCTGGCCCTGTATCGCAACAACGACTACATCAAATCGGGCCTGCCCATGCTGCCCGTCACACATGGCCAACAGTTCACGCGGCTGCACATCCTGCTCTACAGTCTGATTCTGTTCGCGGCGTCGCTCATGCCGTTCGCCATCCGCATGAGTGGTTTCGCCTATCTTCTGGCGGCGGTCGTCCTCAGTGGCCTGTTCATCCACTACGCGTGGCGCCTGTACCGCGAATACAGCGATGACCTCGCCCGCAAGCTTTTCCGCTACTCCATTCTGTATCTGTCTCTGCTGTTCGGCGCGCTGCTCGTCGACCACTGGCTGCGGATGATGTTCTGACATGAACTCTTTCGCCTTTTCCGCCCGGCGGCGCGCCGTGACCGCCGCCCTGGCGGCGGGCATGCTATCCGTGACATTGGCGGGCTGCGGCAACGACAAGCCCGCGTTCACCGGATCGGACGTAACCGGCACGCACCTGGGGCGCGACATGTCCATGACCGATGCCACCGGCCATGTACGCACGCTCGCGGATTACAAAGGCAAGGTCGTGGTCGTCTACTTCGGCTATACGCACTGCCCCGACGTCTGTCCGACGTCCATGGCCGAGCTCGCACAGACCATGGCGCTCTTGAAAGGCGACGCGAAGAAAACGCAGGTCATCATGATCACGGTCGATCCGGCGCGCGACACGCCGGCCGTCGTCGATCATTACGCCAAAGCCTTCGACCCTTCATTCGTCGGCCTGGGCGGCACCCCCGAACAACTGGCGAAGACAGCGAAATCGTTCAAGACGTACTACGCCAAGGAATCGTCGAAAATCCCCGGCCAATACGCCATGAACCATTCGTCGATGTTCTACATCATCGATCAGAAGGGTGAGACGCGCGTCATTCTGAATTCCACCGTGCCGCCTGATGTCGTGGCCCACGACATCAGGTTGCTGCTGTAGGGCCTCGGTCGCCTGGCTCGACGTGTTCGCCAGACTGCGCCGCCTCGCCGCCCGGCGCGCTGGCAACCCGGCCCGCGTTTGCGTGGGCGTCGACCTCGCCCATCGGACCGCCATTCTCAGCCTCCCGCTCCGGCGACACAGGCAACGGCTCGTACTGACGCTTGCCCGACTGGAATTCCTGCCAGACCTCCAGCGCCCTGAGCCGCTGCTTGGCGACTTTCTCGATCTTCTCCCGCAACACCGCGTCACGCGCCAGCAAAGCGTCGAAGTCGCGTGCGAGCAGGCGCAGCAGACGGCTGTAGCCCAACGACGTCGCCTCGGTGGCGAAATCCTTGCCGGACAACAGCGCGATCTCGCCGAAGAATTCGCCTGAACCAAGCTCGGCCGTGGTTCCGTCGGGCAAGGGCAGCGACACGGCGCCCGAGGCCACGAAGTACATGGCGCGTGTGCGGCCCAGCTGGATGTCTATGCGCTGGTCCGGCAGCATCAGGCGCGGCTTGAGCAACTTTTCAATGGCCTTGAGCGAGTCGGCCGACAAGCCTTCGAACAAGGGCACGCGCTTGATGAGGTCGCTGGCGCTCAGTGCGATGTCCAGGGCCGGGCGCTCATCCACGTAGCGCCAGCGTTGCTCGATCTGATCGACCAGATCGGCATACACCTCGTTGGAAATCAGGAACTGGGACAGCATGTCGCGATAGCGCAACCGCTCGAGCGCGCGCGCCATGCGGCCCAGATAGGATTCCTGCAGCCATGAGGCGAACAAGGGGTATTGCAGGCTGAGCGCCTGCAAGGCGTTTTCCAATTGACCAAGGCGGCGCTGATGTGCGCCGATGATGGTCTCGGTGGCTTCCGAACCCAGCAGCGGGCGGATCTCCGTTTGGGCGAACTGGATCAACCGCTGCGCCACACTGCGCTTGCTCATCAGATTCGTGAAGCGGTTGGCCAGTTCCCGCGCCAGCCAACCCTGGAAGCCGAACACATAGTGTGTGCGCAGCGCGGCGCGAAACCCGAGAGAATAGCGCAGGTCGGCCGCGATGGCGGACTCGAAGCCGGCGAGCCCGCCATTGCGCACCGCATCGCTCATGCGTTCGGCGCGGGCCAGCAGCGATTCGGCCATGCGCCAGTCCACGATGCGGGCCTTGAGCACATCGAAGAACATTTCCTCTTCCCGCGCCGCCATCATCATCAGCCCCACGGTGACGCGCTCGTCGTGGGACAGCTGACGCACCTGGGCGTCGGCCACGCTTGCCAGGCTTGCATCGAAGACGACGTGGATGCGCGCACTGACCTCGGGGCCGATGTGCTCCCGGCTGGCAAGTTCGGCGGTCTTGTCCTGCAGATCGCTCAACGCCATGACCTGCACCTGGTTGCGTATCGTGCGCTCGATGGGCGATAGCTGATCCAGGCGCAACCGCTTTATCAGGGGCCGCAGCGTCATGCCATTGATGAACAGCGTCATGAGCACGAAGCTGGTGGTGGCCACGGCGACGAACTGGCGCGCCTGGTAGGGCACGAGCACCTGCTCCGTGACGGCCAGCGCCAGAGCCAGCGACACCGCCCCCCGCAGCCCGCCCCAGGCGATCACGACCTGGTACGAAAGGCTGACACGGGTGCCGAAACGGGTGCGGCCCAGCAGCGGCAGCACGCCGAAGACCATGACCGCGCGTGCGATGAGCGCCACGAAGAACAACAGAATGACCAGCGCGACCTCGTGCCAGGTGACGTCGGCCATCATGCGCGGGATCAGCATGGCGGCGAAAACGAAGATCAGGGAATTGGCCCAGAAACCGAATTCGGACCACGCCCCACGCAGTTGTTCGAAGGTGGAGGGAGACATGCGTGTGCGGCCGGTCGACCCCACCACGAGGCCGGCGATCACGGTGGCGACAACGCCCGACACACCCAGATAATGCTCGGACAGGAAGAAGGTGAGATAAGCGAAGGCCACCGTGAGGGTGATCTCGGCCGTGGGCCAGCCGCGTAGCCACATCACCAGCCAGCAGGCCAGACGGCCCATGAGGAAGCCCGCCACCCCGCCCCCCAGGAAATTGATCAGGAATGTGGACAGCACCGAGCCCGCCGATACCGCGCCGCCGCCCAGCAGCATCGCCAGCAACACGGAATACAGGGAGATCGACGCCGCGTCGTTGAACAACGCTTCCCCTTCGACCAGCGTGTTGAGGCGTTTGGGCGCGCCGACCTCGTGAAACACGCCCACCACGGCAACCGGGTCGGTGGTGGCGACGATGGCGCCCAGCATGAGACAGACCACCAGGCCGTAGCTGGATGCCGCGCTGAGCACATAGCCCACCGCCACCGTGGACACCAGCACGGCCACGATCGCCATCATCAGGATGGGGCCCAGATCATCCATCAACCGGCGCACGTTCATCGCCAGCGCGGTCTCGAACAGCAGGACAGGCAGGAACACGAACAGGAAGGTCTCGGACGACACTTCGAAGTGCTGCAGGGAGTCAAGGAAGTCGCCCATGACCGGGGGCGCCCAGCCATGCACGTGGATGATGATTCCCAGGATGAAACCCACAACGGCGAGCAGCACGGAATACGGCACACGCAGGCGCCCGGCGAGCGGTGGCATGAAAGACACCAATGCCAGCAATCCGGCCAGTCCGAACACCAACTGCCCAATCAGCATACGCCACCTCTGGACGGCGACCCGCCACGAACCGTCATCATGGAATCCCCTGTTAGATGATCGCCTTCCCAATCGACATTGAACGCCGGTTGCGCCCGGCACACCCCATCGGGGCGGCACCCGGCGGGTGCAAAACGGCCGCGATCCGGCGCCCGCGAGGCGCAGTTACAAGGATACTGATTTTTTGGGCAAAAAAAATGGGACACCTTGTTGCAAGGGTCCCATAAACATCCGCTTCAAAAGGGAGGGGAAGAGGAGAAGCCGAAGCGGATGATAGAGCGCCTGTGCCGACAACGGGGCCGGCCTGCAGTGTCTACGAAAGATTAGTCCGCGATCATCTCGATTAGTTCGGCGATTCCCTCAACGTATTTGCATCTAAATGTATCGAATCTTCGAATCACGCCGCGCACGGGTTCATCCGGCCAGCGCACCACGCATTTTCTTGAGCGCGGCGGCCTCGATTTGCCGGATGCGCTCGGCCGACACACCGAATTCCGCAGCCAGCTCGTGAAGCGTGGCACCGCCTTCATCGCGCAGCCAGCGCGCCTGAACGATGCGGCGCGAGCGCGGGTCGAGCGCCTCGAGCGCCTGTTCCAGGCCGGACCCCTGCAGGGTGTCGTGCGCGCGGCGCTCGAGCACCTGGGAGGGTTCTTGCCGGCCCTCGTCGGACAGGTACGCGATGGGGGCGAAGGTGTCGTCTTCGTCGGGCTGTGCATCCAGGGCCAGTTCGCGGCCCGACAAGCGGACCTCCATCTCGCTGACATCTTCCGGCCGCACGTTGAGTTCGCGCGCGATATCGTCGACTTGGGTGGAATCAAGCGTTTGACCATCCGGGCGCATACGGCGCAGATTGAAGAACAGCTTGCGCTGGGCCTTGGTGGTGGCCACCTTGACCAGGCGCCAGTTGCGCACGATGTATTCGTGGATTTCCGCCTTGATCCAGTGCACGGCGAACGACACCAGGCGCACACCCCGCGCCGGATCGAAGCGCTTGACCGCCTTCATGAGGCCGATATTGCCTTCCTGGATGAGATCGGCATGCGCGAGACCATACCCCAGGTAATGGCGCGCGACCGACACCACCAGGCGCAAATGGGACATGATCAGTTCACGCGCCGCGTCCAGATCCATGTGGTCGCGCACACGTTCACCGAGTTCGGCCTCGCGCTCGGCCGACAGCATGGGGATGCGGTTGACGGCGCCGATGTAGGCCTCAATGGTACCCAGGGCGCCTGGGTTGGAGATTGCCAGTGCCAGCGCATTGGGCTGTGGCAGGGCAAGGGCTTGCGAGCGTTGCGTCATCGGATAAAGCATTCCTTTTTCTGGATAACAAACAACTGGTTGAGTCAATATTAGCACTCTGACAAAGGGAGTGCTAATTAGAGCCGACTGAGGCGGCAAAGTTCCCCGTTCATCGGGACTTTCAAGCATGATCGGTCGAAAGGTCTCCGCCCGCGAACAGGCTCTAATCGGCGATGATGTCACGCAGCATGCCGACCAACCGGTCGGCATGGTCTGGGTCGAGCCGGGCCAGCACACGGCGCTGATGCGCCATGGCGCTCTCGCACAGGCCGCCGATCAGCCTCGCGCCCTTGGGGGAGATCTTCACCAGGGTCTGGCGGCGGTCGGCGCGGGTCGTGCCCAGCGTGATGAGGCCTTGGGCCTCGAGACGCGGCAGCACCTTGCTGAGCGTGGGTTGCTTGGTGATGGCCAGGCGGGCCAGCTCACCCACGGTTTCACCCTCGCCCTCGAACAAGCTGGCGAGAATGCGCCATTCGGTCACGGTCAGCCCGGCCTTCCGGACCTCGACGTGGAATTCCGCCGAGATGCGATGGCTGGCCAGCGCCAGCATCGAGGCCAGATAACGATAAACGAAGCGATCCTGATCCATGTTGCCGGCCATCCGGTGGGTTCCTGTTCCAGGTATGCGGCGGCTATGCGCCATCCGTCGCCCGAAGCGAGTGCTCCGGTCACCCGATAGTAGAGCACCAAACCGCCCGCCAACAACAGGAATTTGCGGCTGCCCTGGCCTCGCCACAGCGCGGTCTAATGGAAAACACCAACTTCCAACCTACTGTTATTCCTATTAACTTTGGAAATTATATGAATTTTCATATTTTTATTGACAGCTTGATTATTGAATCTTAAAGTACCTGGAAAAAGAAAGGCCTCGGCTGGTCGTCCCGACCACGGCAACGCGCCTTCCGGCACCCATCGTCCGGCGATTGATCCGGGGAGACATCATGGCGGAACGCTCATTCAAGAAGGAAGTCGAACAGTTGCGCATCGGCGCGGGCCAGGAATTCCGCGGCGAAGGCATATTGGCCGTCACCAAAGCGCTGTTGCAGTGCGGCGTCGGCTACGTGGGGGGTTACCAGGGTTCGCCGATCTCGCACCTCATGGACGTCCTGGCCGATGCGCAGGACATTCTCGAAGAATTGGGCGTGCACTTCGAGGCCAGCGCTTCCGAAGCCACCGCGGCCGCCACATTGGCGGCGTCGGTCATGTACCCCATCCGCGGCGCCGTCACCTGGAAATCCACGGTCGGCACCAACGTGGCCTCCGACGCCCTGGCCAATCTGGCTTCTGGCGGCGTCACGGGCGGGGCGCTGGTCATCGTGGGCGAAGACTATGGCGAAGGGTCCTCCATCATGCAGGAACGCACGCACGCGTTCGCCATGAAATCCCAGATCTGGCTGCTCGACCCCAAGCC
>DASTNK010000018.1:0-4903 GCA_035720945.1 Burkholderiaceae bacterium | reverse complement strand
ATGAGTTCCTCGATCAGGCGCGCCATGCGGCTTTCCCAGCGCGCCAGCACGTAGCCGGCCGGCACGCCCACCAGCAGCACGATGGTCAGTGTGGCGGCGGCCACGAGCAGTGAATTGACGATGGCGCCGTGGTAATCGGTGAGGACCTGTGTGACCCACTGCAATGTCAGCCCCGCCGACAAGCCGCGGAAGTAGCTGACCGAGAACCCGGTGATGGCCGAGACCACCACGGGCACGAACAGAAAGGCGCAGATCAGCAATGTGATCGCCAGTTGCGCGATGAAGAGCAAACGCTGCTTGAGTGTCATCATCCCCCCGCGACCATGGTGGTGCCGGTGGCGTTGCGCGCCAGCATGAGGATGGCCCAGGTGACCACACCCAGTATCACGCTGAGCGCTGCGGCCGTGACCAGGTTGGCGTTCAGGGTGAACTCGGTGTAGATGGTCATGGGCAGCACATTGATGTCGGTGGCCAGGGTGAAGGCGGTGCCGAACGCGCCGATGGAAATGGCGAAGCAGATGGCGCCCGAGGCGATGAGCGTGGGCCGCAGGGCCGGCAGCGTGATGTCGCGCATCACGGCCCAGGGCCCGGCGCCCAGGGAATGGGCGGCTTCGGTCAGCGCGGGATCCATGGACTGCGCGGCCGCCATCACCGAGAGCACGATCTTGGGGATGGAAAAATACAGATAGCCCAGGAACAGGCCGGACATGGAATAGGCGAACACCAGCTTCTGGCCGATCAGTGCATGGCTGATGTCGCCGATGATGCCCTGGCGCCCGGCCAGCATGATGACCATGAAGCCGACCACCACGCCGGGGAAGGCCAGGGGCAGCGTCAGCAGCGACACCAGCAGACGCTTGCCGGGGAATTCATTGCGGGTCAAAAACAAACCCGCGATGACGGACAGGATGATGGTGACCACGGTGACCATCAGCGACAGCGCGACCGTCTGCCACAGGCTGGTGAGGTAGCGCGAGTCGCTGAGAATGGCGGCGTACGTGTGCAGGAAGTTGCCGCCGGCGCTGATGCGCACCAGCACCGCGATGGGGATGAGCCAGAACGCGGTGAAGATGATCAGCGCCGGCAACAGCAGCAAGGTGCGCCAATGCGCCGGCAGGGTCAGGTCACGCATGATTCGTCAAGAGTCCGTCGTGGGTGAGGCGGTCACTGCACCTGGTCCAGGTACATGCGCTGGAACGCTTCTTGTTCGGCCGCGACCTTGTTGTAGTCCACCGTCTTGGCGCGGGCGTAGTCGGACGCCGGCAGGAACTTCGAGGCGATGTCGGCGGGGATCTTCACGTTGCGCACGGGCCGCAGGAAGGCGCTGGCCCAGTGTTCCTGGCCTTTGTCAGACAGCACGTAGTCGAGTACCTTGTGCGCGTTCTCAGGGTGGGGCGCGCCCTTGACCATGGCCATCACGTACGGGAACGACACCGTGCCTTCCTTGGGAATGACGAAGACGACGTCGGCGTGGTCTTTGTATTTGGCCCGGTAGGCGTTGAAGTCGAAGTCGATGAGGATGGGGATTTCACCCGACAGCACGCGCGCGTACGACGTTTGCTTGGGCACGATGGGATGGTTCTTCTTCAGCTTCTTGAAGTATTCGATGGCCGGCTTGAAGTTGTTCAGCGTGCCGCCCATGGCCTGGTTGATGGCGATGGCGCCGGCGTAGCCCACGAACGCGCTGCTGGGGTCCAGGTAGCCGACCAGTCCGCGGTATTCGGGCTTGAGCAGGTCGGCCCACGATTGCGGCACCGGCTTGCCTTCCAGCGCGGCCTTGTTGACGAACAGGCCGATGGTGCCGGAATGGATGGCGAACCAATGGCCGTTGGGGTCTTTCAGGTCGGCGGGGATTTGATCCCAGTACTTGGGCTTGTAGGTGCCCAGCACGTTGTACTTCATGGCGGCGATGGCGGAACTGATGCCCAGGTACACCACGTCGGCCACCGGGCTGGCTTTCTCGGTGATGAGTTGCGCCAGCGCCTGGCCCGAGTTCTTGTTGTCCAGCGGCACCGTGATGCCGGTGTCCTTCTTGATGTCGGCGACTTCGCCGGCCCAATCCGCCCATTGCGGCGGACAGTTGTAGCAGATGGCCAGGTTCTCGGCCTGCGCCGCGCCGGTGTACAGCCCGGCGGTCAGGGCCAGCAGCCCCATCAGCGCACGGAATGGAATCTTCATCATGGTTTGCCTCCTTGGTTGACCGAGCGTCCGGTTAAAAGTGTATGGGGAAGGAACAGCGGTTCGGGTTGCATGGGTTCTCCGTCGATTTGCGCGAGCAGCCGTCGGGCTGCCTGACGGCCGATGTCTTCATTGGGCTGGCGGATGGTGGCCAGCGTGGGTTCGATGAGCTGGCCGTATTCCAGACCGTCGAACCCCATGACGGAGACGTCGTCGGGAATGCGCAGGTGGCGCTCGCGCAGGGATTTGATGACACCCAGGGCCAGCAGGTCGGTGCTGCAGAAAATGGCCGTTGGGCGGTTCGCCATGGTACGGAACCAGTGTTGCAGTTGTGTGTCGAGGGTGTGGGCGTCGAAGTCTGCTTCGACCAGGGGAAGAGGCTTGAGGCCGGCTTCGCGCAGGGCGTCTTGGTAGCCCTGATGGCGCAGGGCGGAGCGGTCGGACGCGGTGAGATAGCCGGCCAGCATGGCGATGCGGCGGTGCCCGGCCCGCACCAGGTGGCGCACCGCGTCGCGTGCCGCGATGCGGTCGTCGACGGACACCGTGGCGTAGCCGGGCGCGTGGTTGTACATGAGGATGTACGGGACTTTTTCCTCGGCCAGCATGGCCAGCGCGCGGCAATCGTGTGTGTTGGCGACAGTGAGCAGCAGACCGTCGACCTTCTGGCGCAGAAGGATCTCGATGAGCTGTTCTTCCTTGGTGGAATCGTACTGGGTGGTGGTGAGCAGCACACGCTTGTTGTGCTGGTCGAGCACTTCTTCGATGCCGCCGATGCAGTCCGCGAAAATGGGGTTTGCCAGGGACGGCAGCATGACGCCCACCAGGCCGGTGCGGTTGCGGCGCAATTGCTGCCCGATGATGCTGGGCCGGAATTTCTGCTGGCGGGCGACTTCCATGACCCGGGCGCGCGTGGCGGGGCGGACCAGGTCGGGCGCGTTGAAGCAGCGCGAGACGGTCGCGATGGAACAGCCCGCCAGTTTCGCCACGATTTTGATGTTGGACATGGTTTGGTCCAGAATGTCGCCGACTAAAATGAAAACGTTTTCATTTGAAGTGAATTTTATAACAATGTGGACTTCACAGTGCCTAGGGATACTACTTAGAATGGAGCTATGGCGGATGCGTCCATACTGTCATGAATGCTTGTCGCATCGTGATGGGTATGGCGACAAACCCCGGAGGTGGTAGTTATGAAAGCAATTGCGTGGTTGATGCTGGTGGCGGCGGTGCTGCCTTTCGCGGCGACCATTATCGCCAAGGCCGGCGGCGCGGGGTTCGACAACAATAATCCCCGGCCGTGGCTCGCGCGCCAGGAAGGTTGGCGCGCCCGGGCGAACGCCGCCCAGTCGAATCTGTTCGAGGCCCTGCCCTTTTTCTACGGCGCGGTGCTGTTCGCGTTGTTCAACCATGCCGATGTCAACAGCGTGGCCGCCTTGATGCTGGCCTGGGTGGTGCTGCGCTTCATTTATGTTGGGGTGTATATCGGCGGGCGGGGGGCGGTGCGCTCAGTGATCTGGGCGGTGTGCCTGATTCTGAATATCTCGATTCTGTTCACGTAGCGACAAGTGGGCGCTTGGCACGCTTTACGCAAGGCGCTTGACTTAGGTAGGGGCGCCGTGGCGGTTGGCGTGAGGCCGGAGCAGTGGTTTCCGAGGACACGGCCGCGCTTGGCGCCGTCAGTGGGGAAGACGTCCGTGGATGGCTGTGCGCAGGGCATCCGCCAGGAAGGCCACGGCGGGCGACTGCTCTGACCGGGTGGCGATCATGGTGAGATCCACCTTGGGCAAGCCGGGCAAGCCGCTGGCCGACGGCTGCAGCACAGCCACGCGCGGGGGCAGGCCGATGGGTGTGCGTATGGTCACCCCCAGGCCCGCAGCCACGGCGGCCAGCAGGCCGTTCAGGCTGGAACTGGTGAAGGTCACGTCCCAGGCGATGCCGGCCTGGTTCAGGGCTTCCAGGGCGGCGGTCTTGAACAGGCAGGCGCCGTCGAACGCCACCAGTGCCAGCGGCCGGGCTTCGTCGGATTCATCGGCGCGATTCGTTGCGGTGTTGCGCGCCGCGCCCACTGCGCGCCCAGGCGCCGCGGCGTGGTTCAGGCGGCCGATTCCGTTCAAGCCGCCTATCCACACCATGGGCAGGCGCGCCAGTGTTTCGCGCCACGGGGCCGCGCCGCCATTGCCCCAGACCACGGCCAGATCCAGTTCGCCGGCGGCGACACGGTCCATCAATTCGGCATTGCGGCATACCCGGGTTTCGATGCGCATGCCCGGATGGGCGCGCGCGAAATGGCCCAGAACGTCGGTGAGCACCCATTCCCCCAGGTCTTCCTGCAACCCCAGGCAGACCTTGCCGCGCGCCTGGGTGCTATGCAGCGCGTTGAGCGCGGCATCGTTGGCCGCCAGGATCTGGCGAGCGTAACTGAGCAGGGTTTCACCCGCTTCGGTGAGCGCCAGCCCGCGCCCCGCCTTGCGGAAGAGTTCCGTGCCGGCTTGCTGCTCGAGCTTCCTTAGCTGGGCGCTGACCGCCGCCGGCGAACGGCCAATGCGGTCGGAGGCTTTGGCGAACGTTCCCAGCGCCACGCCGGTTTCGAAGGTGCGCAAGGCGTTGATGTCGAGGTTGTGCGCGGCCATATTAATTCCATTAAATTTAATTGTTAGTATTAAACAATTTGATTTATCAGAACAATATAGCGACTTAAGATTCCTGCATCAATCGTTTTTTCAGG